>NZ_JAPWAG010000019.1:0-42276 GCF_041432775.1 Pauljensenia sp. 20925_1_34
TGTGCCTGCGCGCTGAGGACGGGGAGCGCATCGCCGATAAGACGGTCTTGAAGATGATGCGTGAGATGGGGCTGCGCTGCGGCATACGCCGCGAGACGAACTACCACAGGTACAACTCCTACAAGGGGGACGTGGGGCAAAGCTTCGCAAACATCATCGGCCGCGACTTCACAGCCGATGGGCCCTGGCAGAAAATGGGTACCGATGTCACCGAGTTCAAGCTCTCCTTCGGTAAGGCCTACCTCGCTCCGGTCTACGATTTTGCCAGCAAAGAGATCGTGGCCCACTCCATCTCGATGTGCCCCAACCTCGCCCAGCAACAAGAGATGCTCCAGATGCTCATGGACGCCAAACCAGCAGGGGTCGAGCCGATCTTGCACTCGGACATGGGATGGCAGTACCAGCACAAGGCCTACATCAGAACGCTCGCCGAGAACGGTTTCATCCAGAGCATGTCACGCAAAGGCAACTGCATCGACAACGGTGCCACCGAGCAGGTCTTCGGGCACCTCAAGGACGAGTTCTTTCGCGGCCAGGACTGGCAGACCTTCGAGAGCTTCAAAGCCGACCTCGACGCCTACATCACACACTGGAACACAACAAGACGCCAAGTAAAGCTCAAGGGCCTGACCCCGGCAGAATACCGGGATCAGGCCCTACGGGAAGCCGCATAACGGCTACCATTAAAAGCGTCCAAGTTTCGGGGCGCAGTTCAAAACTGAACTGCGGGGCGTCTTGTCTCGTGGCACCTCGATGCGGGGCGTGTGGCTGCGTCGTTCATCGATGCGTGGCGTCTCGGTGCGTGGCCTGTGGCTGCGTCGCTCGTCGGTGCGTGGCGTCTCGATGTGTCGCGTATTGTCGTTGCCCCTAGCTCAGGGCATCGTGCGGATCACGTTTGCCCGGTGCTCAATGGGGGGTTTTGCGACCATAGGCCCCCGACACGCCGGCGACACGCCGACAAAAGCCTCCTATGGTAGCAAAACCCCCACGATGCCTGCGGCGTGAGGGTGGCGGCACGGAAGTGAGCGCACGAGTGCAACGGGCATGTGGCGCAGGGGTTAGTTCCAGGTGTGGCGTACAGGGATGGGCGGCTCGGGGGCGTACAGGGATGGGCGGCTCGGGGTGGCGTCATTGGGCAGACGTGTGGATGTCTGAGCCCCTTTGCTGCCCAGGGTAACCCGACAGGCAGGCGGGGGTGCCGGTGATTCACCGGCACCCCCGCCTATGGCGATGAAACGCGAACTAAGAGCGTTTCTTCCGCGTTGCCGCGACGCCGATAGTGCCTGTCACGGCAGCGAGCAGCAGCACATCGCCGGTGAGAGCACCGGTCTTGGCGAGCTGTGTTGCAGGCTTAGGAGGAACCGAGGGCGTAGGCGTCGTTGGCGTAGGCATAGGCGTTGTCGGCGTAGGCGTAGGCGTTGTCGGCGTCGTTGGCGTAGGCGTTGTCGGCGTTGGCGTTGGCGTAGGCGTAGGCGTTGTCGGCGTTGGCGTTGGCGTAGGCGTTGTCGGCGTAGGCGTCGGCGTTGTTGGCGTAGGCGTCGGACCCGGCTTGAAGGACAGTCGTGTCACGTAGGGATGCGACTCGCTGGTCGTGTACTTCAGGGGGTGCTTCATGAGCGGAGCTTCATCCCACCCGGCAGAAGGGCCGATCGCGGGGGGCCTCCATCCGGCGCTCAGACGCATGTCCGAAGGAGGGCAAGCAGGTGACGGCGGATCAAATAGTGTCCCAAGAACAGGGCGAGGTTCGGCCGGTTCGACAGTATCGTCGTCGCCCATAGTCGGAGGGCATGCGGGTGACGGCCACCCGGGCTTGACCATGGCACCGAGTTGTTTCTCGACATTAACAGAGATGATTCCCTGCGTGTGGTGATCGATCTGGTAGTCCGTATCGGCAGTTGCGGATTCAGTGAAGGCAATCTTCTGAATGGTGATCACCGCTTCGCCGTGAAGCGCAGCCATCGCGTCCTTGAGGTCTTCGATGGTGGTGATCTGACCGGGGTTATCGACGTCAACGGTAACCGTTGCGGTATGTCCGTTAACTTCCACTGTCTTCGCTGAGAAGCCCTGGGGAAGCCCAGTCACCGAGATGGCCGAGGGGTCGGAAAACTTCAGCTGCGCAGGAAGAGTGATCTGGGTTGTGAAACCCACGTGAACCTTCTTCAGGTCAAAATCGTCGAATGCGTTGGGCGTCTTCTCGTATTTCTGGAGGAGATCCGCAATGCGTCCACCTTGAAGGTCGTCCAAGTGGACGACGTTCTCGATGGTCAGAAGCGAGTTCTTACTCTCGGCGTGGATCTCTTCCTTCTGAGTTGGGGGATTCTCATCGGTACCGATCTTAAAATCGGTACCGATTATCGGGTCATCACCGTTGACCGGAAGGGAGCCGAAAACATTCTTGTACTTGTAAATTCCGGTCAAGCCATCCTCAGACAACTCCCGAGTGGAGAATTCGTAGTCGGGAATTCCTGCGGCTTGGAAGAAGTTGGGCCCGGTTTTCGGGGGCTGTAAGTCGTGGCCGTCCTCTTCATCAACCCAGCGCGTTGTCCTGGTCGGTGCGGACGTGAAGCAATCGCTAGGCGACTGTGCGACTGCCAGGGTCTTCGTGTCGAAGTTAAAGACCTGAGCGGGAGTGGTCGGAGATGCGAAGAAGTTGAACGTACCTGTCGCGGTAATCTGTTCGCTGGCCAGTTGAGTCGCTTCCGCAGGGTCAGTTGTGCCAACGGCATAGGGGACCTGGACCTTGATCGTGTGCTGGCCGGGGTTGGCTTTCTCCGCATCGTAGATATCGAGCAGCTGCTGCCAGCTCAGATCCTTGAGCTGGATGTTCGCAGTGACCTGTGTGCGCTCAGCGTTGGGGGAGAACGACGTGTAGGCGAGCATTGACGAGGTAGATTTCGCGCGAGACGTCCCCAACGTGACCGCCTCAGGGACACTCACGGTCAGTGTGATATCGGCGTTGTCGTTGCTGCCGGAGTCATGAGGGGAGAGCCCCTGTGCAGCCGCAGCGCGGATTTCTGCCTCGTGGCCTGCCAGAAGCGTAGTGACCGGAATGTCCAGCACGACGGTACCGTGATAGGTCGTGATCACAGGGGTCGTATTGCACACCGTCGTGCTTGTTGATGAGACGTATTGTGAGAGGGTGAAGGGCTCGGCATCGGCTTGTGCGCTGCGTGGCGCAAACATTGATACCGTACCTGCAGCGACAAGAGCCAAACCAGCACCCGTCGCCAGAACTCTCCGGCTTTTCCTCATGATGTTCCCCAGTCGTAGGTGTGCGTACTAAACGCTATGAGCCATGATTGTTCAGTATACACATTGTTGACGACGTGCATCGTCTATTGCGGGCTGAGCTCTGGATTGGGTGCTCTATCAGGCGCGGGCACGTAGCATGCAGGTGATTCCCATGTGCTTCGCTGTGCACTCAAGGCCGTCGCTGCGACCGCTCGTGAAATATGGCTGACTTACGGGTGTTGTGCGCGTACTGGGCGAGTTTTGTGTCGCATGTGGTGCCAATGCCTGGCTAGGCAATGGAAAGGCATGCCACGAGCCGCCCGATCGGAGGCCGATGCGAGGCCTGCGGGGCCTGGCCGGGCTTCGAGCCGACGCGCCGAGCGAAGCTCGCGGCGCGGGCGGCGAGCGGGCGGGCAGGTCTTGCGGCGGCCGGAGATCTGGCGGGGCAGCGGCGGCGGCCGGAGATCTGGCGGGGCAGCGGCGGTGGTCGCAGATCTGGCGGGGCTGTGGCAGGCCGCAGATCTGGCGGGGCTACGGTCAACACTGGAAAACAAAGGGGAAGTGGGGCACGGATACGAAAAACCGGCGACCTGTCGGCCACCGGCTTTCTGTGCGTCATGGGGGACTTGAACCCTCAACCCGCTGATTAAGAGTCAGCTGCTCTGCCAATTGAGCTAATGACGCGGGAACTCTCACCGGCCGGAGCCGGGAAAGCTGTGCGTCATGGGGGACTTGAACCCTCAACCCGCTGATTAAGAGTCAGCTGCTCTGCCAATTGAGCTAATGACGCGGGGGTTTTGCAACCGAGAGATAAATATACACATCTTCGGGTGTGCGGACAAGTCAATGTTGCCCTCAGTGTCCTATCTCGCATCCGTGTGGCATGGGGTACTGGGAGGCGGCGTTCGGATGCGGTGCGCGGAACCGGGCGCTCGCGCGGCGGGGCTTTGCCTACAATGGAGGCCCGGACGAAAGGGGATGCTGTGTCGGAGGCATCGAGCGAATACTCAACGGTCGTCGAGGACATTCTCAAGCTCGTGTGGAGCGCTGAGGAGGCCGGGCGTGACGGTGTCAAGCCCAAAGACATCGGCGAGCACATGGGCGTGGTGCCGTCGACGACGACGGAGAATGTTCAGCGCCTTGTTCGCCAGGGGTTGGTCACTCACGAGCGTTACGGGCGTGTGCGCCTGACCGGCCAGGGGCGTGCCGTCGCCCTCGGTATGGTGCGTCGGCATCGGCTGCTGGAGACCTACCTCCACGAGGCCCTGGGTTTCTCCTGGGATGAGGTGCACGAGGAAGCTGAAATCCTCGAGCATGCCGTGTCCGAGCGGCTATTGAACCGCCTCGACAAGGTCCTGGGCTACCCGACGCGCGATCCGCATGGGGATCCGATCCCGCGCGCGGACGGCTCGAGCGACGAGGTTCTCGGCGCGCCCCTCGATACGCTCGCGGTGGGGGATGGGGGCGTGGTGGATCGGCTGCCCGATCGTGACCCGCAGGCCCTGCGCGCATGGGAGGAGGCTGGTCTTGTGCCCGGTGCTCGCGTTGTCATCCTCGCCAGCGGACCGAGCTCGATGACGGTTTCCCTCGATGACGGAGAGATGGTGCAGCTCGACGCGGCCCTGGCCTCGGGCATCATCGTGCGCGCCTGAGCCACCCTATCGACGAGGCCCGGGCGCGCATCAGACCACCTGACCGAGGTGGTCGGGCGGGCTGGGAGCGCCCTCGCGGGGTGCGCAGAAAGAGAGGAGCGGAGTCGGTTAGGAGAGCGCCGCGGATCCCATCGACGGGGGTACGTGGGCGCCGTGGCCGGCGGCGAGGAGGGCCTCGCGCAGCGTGGTGATCGCGTTATCGAGTTCCTCGTCGGTCGCCGGAGCGGCCTTCGACAGGAGGATGTCGGTCTCGTCGCGCAGGGGGATGACGTGCAGGTGGGTGTGGGGCACCTCGAAGCCGGCAATGGCCAGGCCAGCGCGCGGCACGCCGAAGGCCGCCTTCTGGGCGACGCCGATGGCACGCGCGACCTTCATCAGGTGCGCGGCCACGTCCGAAGGGGCGTCGGTCCACGCCTCGTAGGGGCAGCGCGGGACGACGAGGACGTGCCCGGGGGAAGTGGGCTCGATCGTTGCGAAGGCGACGCACAGGTCGTCGGCCCACACGAAGCGGCCGGACCACTCGCCGGAGATGATCTTTTCGAAGACGGTACTCATGCGACTATTGTCACCTATTTGCGCGCGCTTCGGTAGATGAGCGTATCCGGCGGGGTGGGCGGGCGTGAACTACCCTGGTGGGGAGTATTGTTACGTGACCCATCGTTAAGCGAGGAACGCACAGATGAGCGAAAATCCGCAGAGTGCCCCGGCCCAGCGCTACACCGCTGAGCTCGCCGGTCAGATCGAAACGAAGTGGCAGGACCGTTGGGAGGAGCTGGGCACGTTCCACGCGGACAACCCCACGGGTGACCTGGCAGGCCCGCTGGCATCCCGCAACCCCTTCTTCATCCTCGACATGTTCCCCTACCCCTCGGGTAAGGGCCTGCACGTGGGTCACCCGCTGGGTTACATCGCGACCGACACGCTGGCGCGCTACCGCCGCATGAAGGGTGACAACGTCCTGTACACGATGGGCTACGACGCCTTCGGCTTGCCCGCCGAGCAGTACGCCGTCCAGACCGGCCAGCACCCGGCCATCACGACGAACCAGAACATCGCGAACATGCGCCGCCAGCTGCGCCGCATGGGCCTGTCCCACGATTCGCGCCGCTCCTTTGCCACGACGGATATTGAGTACGTGCACTGGACGCAGTGGATCTTCCTGCAGGTCTTCAACTCCTGGTTTGATCCGCAGGCCACGGCCCCCGACGGCTCGCAGGGCGCTGCCCGCCCGATCAGCGAGCTGATCGCCAAGCTCGAGTCCGGCGAGATTCGCCCCGAGGACGGCTCCGATTACAACTCGCTCGACCGCGCCGCCCAGGCGAAGGTCGTCGACTCCTACCGCCTCGCCTACGTCTCCGAGGCCCCCGTCAACTGGTGCCCCGGCCTGGGCACGGTCCTGGCCAACGAAGAGGTCACCGCGGACGGCCGCTCAGAGCGCGGCAACTTCCCGGTCTTCAAGCGCAACCTGCGCCAGTGGATGATGCGCATCACCGCTTACGGCAAGCGCCTGGCCGACGACCTCGACACGATCAACTGGCCCGAGAAGGTGCGCACCATGCAGCGCAACTGGATCGGCCGCTCCGAGGGTGCCACCGTGCGCTTCGACGTGCCCGGAGCGCGCGAGGTCGGCGCCTCCCTCGACTCCCTGGACGTCTACACGACGCGCCCCGACACGCTGTTCGGCGCGACCTTCATGGTCGTGGCCCCCGAGCACCCGATCCTCGGTGGGACCGCCGGCGGCGACGCCGGCGACGAGGCAGCCCTGACCCTGCCCGCGTCCTGGCCTAAGGGCACGAAGGACGCGTGGACGGGCGGTGCCGCCACCCCGAAGGAGGCCGTTGCCGCCTACCGCGCCCAGGCCTCGGCCAAGTCGGAAGCCGAGCGTGCCGACGAGGAACGCACCAAGACCGGCGTGTTCACCGGCCTGCTGGGCATCGACCCCGTCAACGGCCGCGAGGTCCCGATCTTCGTCGCCGACTACGTCCTGTGGGGCTACGGCACCGGCGCCATCATGGCCGTGCCCGCCCACGACGACCGCGACTGGGCGTTCGCCCGCGCCTACGACCTTGACGTCGTGCGTACGATTGGCCCCGCCGACGACCCCTACGGCCCCGACCTCGAGGTCGGCGCGTACACGGGTGACGGCGTGGCCGTCGACTCCGCGAACGAGGAGATCGACCTGAACGGCCTGGCCAAGGACGAGGCCAAGGCCGCGATGACCGCCTGGCTCGAGGCCAAGGGCCTGGGCAAGCGCACCATCACCTACCGCCTGCGCGACTGGCTCTTCAGCCGCCAGCGCTACTGGGGTGAGCCCTTCCCGATCGTGTGGGACGAGGACGGCGTCGCCCACGCCCTGCCCGAGGACATGCTCCCCGTCGAGCTGCCCGAGGTCAGCGACTACAGCCCGCGCACCTTCGACGCGGAGGACGCCGACTCCTTGCCCGAGGCCCCGCTGGGCCGCGCCGAGGAATGGGTCAACGTCACCCTTGACCTGGGCGACGGCCCCAAGAAGTACCGCCGCGAGACCAACACGATGCCTCAGTGGGCGGGCTCGTGCTGGTACGAGATGCGCTACACCGACCCGACGAACTCCGAGCGTTTCGCCGGCGAGGAGAACCTGGCCTACTGGATGGGCCCGCGCGAGGGCAAGGTCAGCGGCGGCACCGACATGTACGTCGGCGGCGTCGAGCACGCGGTCCTGCACCTGCTCTACGCCCGCTTCTGGCAGAAGGTCCTCTTCGATCTGGGTCACGTGCCGGATGCCGAGCCCTACCACACGCTCTTCAACCAGGGCTACGTCCAGGCATACGCCTACACCGACGAGCGCGGCCAGTACGTGCCCGCCGACGAGGTCGAGGGCGACGAGACGACCGGCTTCACCTACCAGGGCGAGCCTGTCAAGCGCGAGTACGGCAAGATGGGCAAGTCCCTGAAGAACATTGTTACGCCCGACGAGATGTACGACGCCTACGGCGCCGACGTCTTCCGCGTGTACGAGATGAGTATGGGCCCCCTCGACCTGTCGCGCCCGTGGGAGACGCGCGCGGTCGTCGGCTCCCAGCGTTTCCTGCAGCGCCTGTGGCGTAACGCCATCGACGAGGAGACCGGCGAGCTCACGGTCACTGACGAGCCTGCGGATGAGAAGACGCGTCGCCTCGTGGCCCGCACGATCGCCGAGGTCACCGATGAGTACGAGAACCTGCGCATCAACACCGCGATCTCCAAGCTCATCGTCCTCAACAACCACCTGACGAGCCTGGACGCCGTGCCGCGCGACGCCATCGAGGCCCTGATCCTCATGCTCGCCCCGGTTGCCCCGCACCTGTGCGAAGAGCTGTGGGCGCGCCTGGGTCACGAGGCCTCCCTGGCCCGCGAGCCCTTCCCGGTCGTCGAGGATTCCTCGCTGCTGGTCGAGGACACGGTCACGGCGATCGTCCAGGTCAACGGCAAGGTCAAGGCCCGCATCGAGGTCGCACCCTCCATCTCCGAGGAAGACCTGATCGCCGCGGCCCTGGAGCAGGCGCCGATCGTCAAGGCACTGGATGGCTCCGATCCGCTCAAGGTCATCGCGCGTGCGCCCAAGCTGGTCAACGTCGTCGTCAAGAAGTGAGGTCGCATGCCTGAAGGCGATGCAGTCCGTCGCCTAGCCGGTACCCTCGACGAGCTTTTCGTCGGGGGTATCGTCTCGGCGTCGTCCCCGCAGGGACGCTTCGCGTCCTCCGCCGCCCTCCTGGATGGGTGGGTCATGCAGCGGGTGCGCGTGCACGGCAAACACATGTTCATCGGTTTCGTCCCGCCCACCCCGGGCGAGACGTACGAGGCCGGGGTGTCCCTCCTCGAGGGCGCCGCGGCCGGCAGCGGGGAGCCGATCCTCGGTGAGGACGCCCCCTGGCCCGACCGCTGGGTGCACATCCACCTGGGCCTGTACGGCTGGTGGCGATTCAACGGCGACGAGACCGTCGTCGACGAGGGCCACGGGGTCGCCCACCGCATCCCCAACGTCGCCAAGGGGGAGTGGAACGGTCACTCCGAGACCCGCTGGGGCGAGGGCTTCGGCGAGGCCAAGGCGGGGGAATGGGAGCCTCCCGAGCCCGTGGGGGCAGTGCGCCTGCGCCTGTTCAACGACCACGCCGTCGCCGACCTGGTGGGCCCCAACCGCTGCGACCTCATCACCGATGAGGAACGCATCACAGCGGAGGCGAAGCTGGGGCCCGACCCCCTGGACGCCGGGGCACGCTCCGACGCCGAGGCCATGGAGCGTTTCGCTCAGGTTGCCCACTCCAAGAAGCGCGCGATCGGCGAGATCGTCATGGACCAGTCGATCATCGCGGGCGTGGGAAACATCTACCGGGCCGACGCCCTGTTCCTCGCGGGCATCTCACCGCACCGTAAGGGTGCCAACATCTCCCTCAAGCGCCTGCGGGAGCTGTGGGTCCTCATCTGCGACCTCATGAACCGCGGCCTGGCCGCCGGGCGCCTGGACACCATGGACCCGGACGAGGCCCCCAACCCTCCGATCGAGGGGGACGAGGAGGCCTCGCGCTGGTACGTGTACCACCGCACCGACCGGCCGTGCCTGCGTTGCAGCACGCCGATCCGCGAGGCGCTCATGCAGAACCGACGCCTGTTCTGGTGTCCGTCCTGCCAGCGTTGAGCGCGCGACAAACCGCGAGGGGAGCGCGAGCCTTCGGGCTTGCGCTCCCGGCGCATTGGGCCTAGGCGATCTCCTCGAAACCGAGCATCGAGTACAACTCGCGGGCACCGCCGTGGCGCGCATCCAGGCGCAGGGCCAGGGTGTCGAAACCCCAGTTCGTGCACCTGGTGGCCACCTCCGAGACGAGCGCGGTCGCGATGCCCCGTCTGCGGTAGTCCGGCGCGACGATCAGGTCCACGACGAATGGACCGTCGGGCGCGTCGTCCCAGGGGGATTCGCGCACCACGAGGATCGCGCCGATGAGGGTGCCGCCGTCCCAGGCCCCCACGAAGGAGTCTTCGGTAGTAGCGCCAAAAGCACCTTCGAAGGTGAGACGGAGTTCCTCGGACGTTTCCAGGAGCGCCTCGGGCGTGACAGCGTCGTCGTACGCCTCGAGGGTGAGCACCGCGAGAGCGGGGATGTCGAATGTTGTGAGCGTGGCGATCTCAATACCCTGGGGCCGATTCGCCGCTGACAACGCGTCCAGTGGGGCATGTAGAGTTCGAGCTTCCATAAACCAACTATAGGTGAGGGCGCTCACTTTGTCACGGCGCCTGAATGGATTCTCAGAGACTGAGTCTGACGAGGGTAAACACCCCTCAGATGTAGAGGGCGGGCTCCTCGAAGAAGTAGGCGGGATCGACGATCAGATCGCGGTCGCGCGTGTCCTTTTCGGGCTTGGGCAGCAGGCGTGCGGGCACGCCGATCGCGACGTTACCGCAGGGCACGTCCTTGACGACGACGGCGTTTGCGCCGATCTTGACACCGGTGCCGATGTTGATGGGGCCGAGCACCTTCGCGCCCGCGCCAATCATGACGTGATCGCCGACAGTGGGGTGGCGCTTGCCCGGCGTCATGGCGACGCCGCCCAGGGTGACGCCGTGGAAGATGACGACGTCGTTGCCGACCTCGGCCGTCTGGCCGATGACGACGCCCGTCGCGTGGTCGATGAAGACGCGGCGGCCGATCGTGGCCTCGGGGTGAATGTCCACGCCGGTGACCGCGCGGGCCGCCGAGGACAGGGCGCGTGCGGGGGTGCGTGCGCCTCGGCTCCACAGGGCGTGAGAGACGCGGTGGGCCCACAGGGCGTGCACGCCCGGGTACGTCAGTGCGATCTCCAGGGCGGAGGTGGCCGCGGGGTCGCGGCGCTGCGCCGTCACGAGGTCCTCGTGGAAGAGTCCGAGCGCCTTGGTGGGCAGGGCGCGCGACAGGGTCTTCGACAGGGCGCGTACGGTGAGCTTCACGAGTTCCTCCTGGATGGTCGACTCAGACGGAAACGCACAGGTGGCCCCGGATATTCCGCCGGGGCCACCTTAGCGCGTTGAGCGTGAAAGATCAGTCCTCGAGGCCCGCGAAAAGCGCGGTCGAGAGGTAACGCTCACCCGTGTCGGGCAGCAGCGTGACAATCTTCTTGCCGGCCAGCTCGGGACGGGCCGCGACCACGGCCGTTCCGGCCAGGGCTGCGCCCGAGGAGATGCCCACGAGCAGGCCTTCCTCGGCGGCGGCGCGGCGCGCGAACTCGAGCGCGGTCGCGGTCTCGACGGAGACAACCTCGTCGACGATGTCGGCGTCGAAGGTGTCGGGCACGAAGTTGGGCATCAGGCCCTGGATGCCGTGCGGGGCAGGGGACCCACCCGTGAGCAGCGGGGACTCGGCGGGCTGAACGGCGACGATGTGTACGTTCGGGTTCTTATCCTTCAGGACTCGCGCGACGCCCGAGATGGTGCCACCGGTGCCCACGCCGGCGACGAATACGTCGACCTGGCCCTCGGTGTCCGCCCAGATCTCCTCGCCCGTGTGGGCGATGTGGGCGGCCGGGTTGGCGGGGTTGGTGAACTGGGAGGCGATGATCGCGCCGGGACGCTCGGAGGCGATACGCTCGGCCTCTGCGACGGCGGCGGAGACACCGCCCTTCGGGTCGGTCAGGACCAGCTCGGCGCCGAAGGCGCGCACGATCGCGCGACGCTCGACAGACATCGAGGCGGGCATGACGATGACGACCTTGTAGCCGCGAGCCGCGCCCACCATCGACAGGGCGATACCCGTGTTACCCGAGGTGGCCTCGACAATCGTGCCGCCGGGAGCGAGAGCGCCCGAGGCCTCCGCCGCGTCGATGATCGAGCGGGCGATGCGGTCCTTGACCGAGGAGGCGGGGTTGAAGGCCTCGACCTTCGCGACCACGTCGACGCCGTCGCCGGCGACGTGGTTAATACGAACGAGGGGAGTGTTGCCGATCAGATCGGCGACGGTGGAGGCGATGCGAGCCATGAGTGGTCCTTCCAGGAGCAGTAGTACCCCTGAATTGTCAGCCCGCGTTCGGCGCCTCGTCTAGTTCAACACGACGCGTTTCCACGTAGCGAAACTTTGCAACACCCGACGAGGCCTGGGCCAGGCAGGCGTCGATCGACTCTCGGGCGGTGGGGTCGATTGCGACGCGCACGGTCACATCCGTGCCCCAGATCGTGTCCAGGATCGTCGCGCCGCGCCCACGTAGCTCAGCCTCGATACGCCCCGCGTCGCCAGGAGATAGGCTCGTCTCCAAAACGTCGCGCCCCACGAGGTAGGCGATGGGCGCGCGGGCGACGGCCTCGGACACGGAAGTGGAGTAGGCCCGCACGAGGCCGCCCCCACCCAGGAGGATTCCACCGAAGTAGCGGGTGACGACCGCCGTCGCGTTCCACGTGTCAGAAGCGCGCAGCGCCTCCAGCATTGGGGTGCCCGCCGTCCCCGAGGGCTCCCCGTCGTCCGACGAATGCTGCAGGGGCGCTGCATCCGGCGGATCAATCAGATACGCCGAGCAATTGTGGCGCGCCTGCGGATGCTCCGACTTCACCGCGTCGATGAGCTCGCGGGCCTCCTCAGGGCTATCCGTCCTGGCCAGCGTCGTAATAAAGCGCGAACGCTTAATCTCGATCTCGTGGGTCAGGAGCGTACCTGCGGCGAGCGTGCGAAGAACGGACATGAGCCCAGTTTAGGCGAGCTGGCGCCCCTCGGTCTGTAACCAGAATCGCAGGCACGCATGCTCACGCGATAAGCCACATGCGCAAGGTCCGTGGTAGTCTAGTCGGGTTGTCGCCGTGCGCCCGCGTGGCGCACCGATCAGAATAGTCGTCGAGAAAGAAGAGGAGCGGTAAGACATGGCAGTTCCCAAGCGCAAGATGTCCCGTGCGAACACCCGCACCCGCCGGTCTACCTGGAAGGCTGATCTTACCGAGCTGAACACCGTCAAGGTCGCCGGCCGTGAGATCCGCGTGCCCCGCCGCCTGGCCAAGGCATACAAGAACGGCCTCCTGGACGTCGAGGGCTGACCTCGCATCCGCGCACGGGCCCGGGACTTGTCGTCCCGGGCCTTTGTCATGCCCGCACTTCCTGAATCCGCGCCCTCGGCCCCATCGGTCGTTCGCGCGCGCCTGATTCCAGTACCCGAAAAGGAACGCACATGAGCTTGCCACTGTCCCTGCCCGCCGCGAGCGGGGGAGTAGGCCACGGCCTCGTCGCCGCGTCGAGCACGAGCGACACCGAGGGAGCCATCGTCTCCCTCTTCCTGATCGCCGCCGCTGCGGCCGTCGCACCCCTGCTGTCCTCGCTCACGCGCAAGCGCGTGCCCGACGTCGTCTGGCTGCTGATCCTTGGCGTCATCATCGGGCCGAATGGTGCGGGCCTCGCATCCCTCACTGAGCCGATCTCCTTGTTCCGCGAGGTCGGCATGGGCATGCTCTTCCTCATCGCGGGCACCGAGATCAATGTCGAAGAGGTGCATGGGCGGGCGGGCAGGCTCTCGCTGCTGACGTGGCTGGCGTGCTTCGGCATCGGCCTGGCCGTCTCCTGGGCGGCGGTCGCCGCATCTGGAACGACCGGGGTTGCCGCCGCGACGTACATTGCGCTGGCCATCGCGTTGACGTCGACGGCGATGGGTACCCTGCTGCCCATCCTCATGGAGGCCGGCGTCATGGGCACCACGATCGGCAAGGCCGTCCTCGTCCACGGAGCCGTCGGCGAGCTCGCGCCCATCATCGCCATGTCGCTGCTGCTGTCCGCCCGCAGCCCGTGGGCCTCCGCGATTATTCTGCTCGTTTTCGCAGTAGCGTCGGTCGTCGCCGTCGCCATCCCGACGCGATTCATCCTCAAGCATCCGGCGATCGGCCGAACGATCCTGCACGGGGCGCAGACCTCGCAAAAGACGCTCATGCGCGTCGTCATGCTGGTCCTCACCGGCCTCATGGCGCTGTCCGCGGTCATGGAACTGGACATGGTGCTCGGTGCGTTCGCGGCCGGCATCATCGTGCGCGCGCTGGCACCCGGCAACTTCACGATGGTCGAAGGCGAGCTGCGAACCCTCGGATTCTCCTTCCTCATCCCGCTGTTCTTCGTCACCTCGGGCATGAACATCTCGCTCAGCGCCGTCGCGGGCTACCCCTTCCTGCTCGTCGCCTTCGTCGGCGCGATCCTCGTGGTGCGCGGCGTGCCCATCGTCCTCATGGAACGCTTCCACGGATCGATCGAGCGCGTCGGCTGGATGGACGCGACGCGCATCGGCCTGTACGGCGCGACCGGCCTGCCCATCATCGTCGCCGTCACTGAGCTCGGCGTCACGACGGGTGTCTTGCCCTCGTGGCTCGCCTCCCTGCTTGTCGTCGCCGGCGCGATGTCCGTGCTGCTCTTCCCACTGCTGGCCTTACTGATGGGCCGCGCCGTTGGAAAGCACGCCTAAGGTCCGCTAGTCTTACAGGCGGCGCACCCGCGCCACGCCTCCGTAGCTCAATGGATAGAGCAAGGGCCTTCTAATCCCGAGGTTGCAGGTTCGAGTCCTGTCGGAGGCGCCAGCTTGTGATGCGGGTGCTCGCCACGAATCGTTGTTGTTGGTCGTTATGTGGCCGCCCGAACCGGGGAAGCGTGGCATAATGGGGGGAGCCGAACAGTTGCAGCTGTTCGACTCCCCGGTTTCCGGGATGGTCTTAGCTACCCATCAGGGTGCTCAGCAGGAATGCAATCGCCCAGATCAGCTGCGGCAGTGTCGTGATCACTGCTACAGCGATCTGGGCTTTCTGCTTCCTGTCAAGGCCTCGCCGCCGTCGAGGCTGACGATGGTCTTTAGCCATTGCCCAGTCACCTCCTCTCAACGGAACCGCTCCCCGGCAGGAATACAGGTGTCCCGGGGTGGCGCCGTGGAGGCAGCCCTATCGTCCCACTGGGCACAGTCATTTCCAGTAGAGGCGTGAGGTCGCGCGATAGAGACATATGCGTGCAAAGGGCATAGTGCAAACAACGACGGTGACTGCTACTGGACTACGCCAATCGACGCTGTCCGAGAGCGTGGGGCGGGGGATCGTATCGGGTGTGGAGACGTCGTTGTTGCTCATGACGGGAGTATCGATGCGGGCATACTCATCTGAGTGCCGCGCGGCGCGGTGTTGAACATGTCCTGGACGTGTCCCGGTTCATGGTTTGACCGTACTCCTACATAAAGGAAACGCTAACAGTTGGTTCCCCGCGTTTGGAACCTGTACAATTCGTTTGGCAGACAGGGTTGGACCGCATCGCATCTCCTTGAGGACGCGACGAGCGCCTCCTGATCGGCGGGAGCCCAAGAATGAATAGCCTTCGTGGCGGCTCACCAATGATCGGTCTACAGCACGCACCCCGCTTCGGCGGGGTTTCGTGTATCGCCGTGCCTTCGTTGACATCCCTCGCGACATGTGGGGTGGAGAGGTCTGGGTTTTTGATTGCTTGTCGTGAGAGGGTTCTGAGTAGTCCTGGCCGTGGCCGGGGCTGGACTTGCCGCTTGGGAGAACCCGTCGCCGGGGGAGCGTGAGCGAACCAACTAGTGGCAGGAGTCCATCTCGGGTCACGTGAGATCGCGCTGTCACAAACTCCCGTTACGTGGACCGCCCCTGCGTGACCTGCGCGAAGGTGGAGATACTGGGGTCATGAACGCACGAACGAACATCACCCGTCGCATGTGCGGGTCTATTCGTGCCCGAATGTGCAGCTGACGCAGACGACCGCCACTCACTAGGCCAGGATCCGCCGCCAGCATCAGACACCGCGCATGAGCGCCCAGGCGGGGAGAAAGCCGCAACACCGAGAGTCCCACTGTGCCATTCTCTGACGCCGACTACGCCCATCCTTGTACCCACGACCACGAGCCCACGCTCCTATCCTTCGAGGTCATGCCCCCGCGCAAGCCCTCCCTGGAAGCCCCCTTCTGGGATACGGTCGATCGCCTCCTCCAGGTTCGCCCGGACTTCATGTCCGTGACCTATGGGGCGGGCGGCAAGGACCGTCACAATGCCCGCTCAACGGTCCAGCGCCTCGTGCGTGACACCCCGATTCAGCCGATCGCCCACCTGACCTGCGTGGGCAACTCGACGGCCGAGGTCGTCTCGACCGTGCACGACTACCTGGAGTCGGGCGTGCGCACCTTCCTGGCACTGCGCGGAGACCCGCCGGTGGGACAGGAGGACTGGGAGCCCGGACCCGGCGGCGTCGGAAGCGCCACCGAACTGATCCACCTGATCCGCACCGTCGAAAAGCGCCGCTGCGATGCTCACCCGGGCGAGGCCCTGCGCTCGGCCTTCAAACCCCTGACGATTGCGGTCGCCGCGTTCCCCGCCGGCAACCCTGCCGCGGGCACGACGCCTCAGCAGGAAGTCGAACGCCTCCTCGTCAAGCAGGCCGCTGGCGCGTCCTTCGCGATCACGCAGCTCTTCTGGGACGCCGAAGTCTACGCCTCCTTTGTCGAGCGTGCCCGCCGCGTCGGCGTCACCATCCCGATCGTGCCCGGCCTGCTGCCGGCCACCGACCCGGCGCGCCTGCGCCGCGTCCAGGACCTCACCGGCATCGAGGTCCCCGAATACCTGCTGACCACGCTGGCCGACTACCCTCACCAGGACGCGCGCGACGAATTCGGCGCTGTGTTCGGCTCGCGCCTCATCCACTCCGTATTGGATGCGGGTGCCCCCGGCGTCCACCTCTACACCTTCAACAGGGCCAAGCCCGTCTTGGACATCCTGGCCCTCATGGGAGTGACGCCCGACCCCCAGTGGTCCCCGGCCTCGCACCCCTTCACGCAACACTGAATCCCCACGAACCACCCCGCGGCCGGGTGCGGGCAACGCCCGCGTACGCCGCACGAGTAGCACACCAAGGAGAACACCATGTCCGCTGCCCCCGCGCAGTTCCCCACCGCCACGATCCTGGCCTATCCGCGTATCGGCCGCCAGCGTCAGCTCAAGCGCGCCCTCGAAGCGCGCTGGGCCGGGCGCACCACCGACGCCGAACTGCTTGACGCAGCAGCCGACCTGCGCAAGGAGAACCTGGCGCGCCTGGTCGAGCTGGGCCTGGACGCATCCGACGCGTCCTTGGCCGACGCGCCCTCCCTGTACGATCATGTTCTGGACGCCACGATCCTCCTGGGTGCCATCCCGCCGCGCTTCGCAGGCCGCGAGGGCCTCGACCTCTACTTTGCGCTCGCCCGCGGCGACGACAAGGTCGGCCCCGAAGAGATGACGAAGTGGTTCGACACAAACTACCACTACCTCGTCCCCGAGATCGGCCCCGACACTCCGCTGCGTTTCGCCGACGACACGGTTGTGCGCCGCTTCACCGACGCCCGCGAGTGGGGCTACGTGACCCGACCCGTCCTCGTCGGCCCCGTCACCTACCTGGCGCTGGCCAAGGCCGACCCGGCCACCCCCGACTTTGATCCGCTTACCCGCATCGACGAGGCCGTGGCCGCGTACGAGGAGGCGCTGGCCGCCCTGCACGCCGCGGGTGCCCCGTGGGTTCAGCTCGATGAGCCGGCCCTGACCTCGGACAATCTCTCGCGCACCCGCGTCGAGCTGGGCGAGCTGGCTGCCCGCGTCTACGAGCGCCTGGCCGCCGCCACCGAGCGTCCCCAGATCCTGCTCACCACCCCCTACGGCGATGCCTCCCACGCGGTGGGCGCCCTCGCCAAGACCGGCGTCGAGGCCCTGCACGTCGACACGCTGCGCGGCTCCCTGCCCGAAGGCGCGGACCTGTCCGGCGTCACCCTCGTCGTCGGCGCGGTCGATGGCCGCTACATCTGGCGCGCCGACCTGGCGCAGCTGCGCGAGACCCTGAAGGCCGCGCAGGGCCTGGGCGCCGCCCGCGTCACCGTCGCCACCTCGAACTCTCTCCAGCACGTGCCTCATGACACCGCGTTGGAGACCTGGGACGACGCGACCCTCAACGAGAACCTGCACGCCTGGCTCGCTTTCGCCGACCAGAAGGTCGTCGAGGTCGTCACTCTGGCCCGCGGCCTGGACGAGGGCTGGGAAGCCATCGACGCCGAGGTTACCGAGGCCACCCGTGTCCTCGAGCAGCGCGCCGCCGCCCCCGGCGTCGTGCGCCCCGAGGTCCGCAGCCGCACCGCGGCCCTGACCGAGGCCGACCGCACCCGCGAGCCCTACCCGGAGCGTGAGGCCGCCCAGACGCAGCGCCTGCACCTGCCCCCGCTGCCCACCACGACGATCGGCTCGTTCCCGCAGACCACCGAGATCCGCAAGGCCCGCGCCGCCAACGCCCGCGGCGAACTGTCCGACGCGGACTACGAGGCTCGCATGCGCGAGGAGATCGCCTCGGTCATCACCCTCCAGGAGGAGCTGGGCCTGGACATGCTCGTCCACGGCGAGGCCGAGCGTAACGACATGGTTCAGTACTTCGCCGAGCTGCTCGACGGCTTCGCGGCCACGCGCAACGGCTGGGTGCAGTCCTACGGCTCGCGCTGCACGCGCCCGTCCGTCCTGTGGGGCGACGTTTCGCGTCCCGCGCCCATGACCGTCGGCTGGACCAGCTACGCCCAGTCCCTGTCCGACAAGCCCGTCAAGGGAATGCTCACCGGCCCCGTCACGATCATCGCGTGGTCCTTCCCGCGCAACGACCTGCCGCTCGGCGAGATTGCCGACCAGATCGGCCTGGCGCTGCGCGACGAGGTCTCCGACCTTGAGGCCGCCGGCATCGCCGCCATCCAGGTCGACGAGCCCGCCCTGCGTGAGCTCCTGCCCCTGGACGCCGACCGCCACGCCGACTACCTGGACTGGTCCGTGGGATCCTTCCGCCTGGCCACCTCCTCGGTGCGTCCCGACACCCAGATCCACACGCACCTGTGCTACTCCGAATTCGGCCAGATCATCGACGCCATCAAGGGCCTCGACGCGGACGTCACCTCGATCGAGGCGGCGCGCTCCAAGATGGAGGTCGTCCCTGAGCTCGCCGAGGCCGGCTTCGACCACGGCATCGGCCCCGGCGTGTGGGACATCCACGCCCCCCGCGTCCCCAGCACCGAGGAGCTCGCCGAGCTCATCGGCCTGGCAGCCGACGCTGTCCCGGTCTCGCGCCTGTGGGTCAATCCCGACTGTGGCCTGAAGACCCGCGGCTACGAGGAAACGAAGGCGTCGCTGGACAACCTTGTCTCCGCTACTCGGCAAGTGCGTTCCCAGCGCGGCCTGGAGGGCTGAGAAGTCCTCGAGGCACTAGGGCAGGGGCGGGACCGCATGGTCCCGCCCCTTTCCGTATCCGCTGGCAGCGTGCGCTCCGCGAGGAGTCACAAAGAAAGGACACCTTATGGACCCGCTAGCCGCTGGCCTCGGGGCGCTGCAAGGGGAACGAGGCTGTAGTGGGCTGCGCGTGCAGGTGCGTGCTTCTCGGTGCGTGCATGCTGGCTGTGCCCATGCCAGCCCACGCCTTCTGCTGTTTGCTTGCTGTGCTCGTGGCCTCGGCCCCTCTATTCTATTGGTGGCCGTCACCCGTTCATGCGCAGCTGGGCTCGACCGCTGCCTGTTGCGCATCTGCGTGCAGCTGGGCCCGACGAGTGGCTGCATTAACCCCTTCATGCGCAGCTGGACCCCATGGGTGGCAGTGTGGGCGTGGTTGCCCATGCTCCACCTGTCGGGTTAACGTGCGCATCGAAGGGCCCAGGTACCCACCCGTCGGGTCCGAATGAACCCCTGCAACGCGACGAGCACTCTCACCCGCACGCGAGAAGGCGGTCAGTGTCCGGCGCGCGGACACTGCTGTTACACAATCTCACCTAGTGAACGTCCTGTTGCCGTCTCAGGCGGCCTCCGACAGACTTAAGGCATGACGACCTTCGCGAACCCCATGTGCTGCCCCTCCGGCGGCATGATGTCGCGAATGTGTATGTGATTGACGCCCCAGATACCCCTGTCAATCATCGCCGCAGTGATATACCCACGCCGATAGTGGGAGTGCGGCCCCGAAGAATCGGATACACCCATGGCTCTCGTCAACACCCCCTCCCGTCACCTGCGCGCCGCCGACGACCGTCCCACCTCCTACGAGGAATTCCTTGACGTCCTGGCCGGCCTGCGCCTGAGCTCCTCGCGCATCGACATTGACATCGACCGCGGGCTCGTCACCCTGGATGGCCGCGACGCTGGTCTGTCCGCTAAAGAACACGACCTCCTGGCCCACCTGGCCGCCAACGCCGACCGCGCCGTCACCCGCGAAGAACTCTTCGCCTCGGTGTGGGCCGACGCCGAGCTGGGCTCCGAATCGCGCACCGTGGACGCCCACATTCGCCGCCTGCGCAAGAAGCTTGAAATCTTGCCCGATCTGATCTCGACGGTTCGCGGCGAGGGCTACCGCTTCAACTCCACGCCCGCCGTTCGCGTGCGCCTCACCCGCCCCGTCGCGCTGGCCGCCTGATCACCCAGCGGCGGCCCCACCGAGCCCCGCCACCGCGCACCGTCGGCGCTCCCAGGTGCGGCGGTGCCCATGCTCGCCCAGCACCTTCCCGCAGCCGCAAGGGGAGAGGGGCCACGGCCTCGTCCAGTGGACGACACCGAGCCCCTCAGCCAGCGACGAGTGTGGCGCGATCAGATCACGAGACGCGTCAGCTCCGAATCCAGCGGCAGCTCCTCCACGTGCAGCGGGGAGGAATCCATCCGACGACGCAGCCCGTCGATATCATCCGGGTTCGACAGATCAATGCCCACCAGGGCCGGGCCCAGCTCGCGGTTGTTCTTCTTCGTGTACTCGAAGTGCACGATATCGTCCGCATCGCCCAGCACGTCCTCCAGGAACATGCGCAGCATGCCCGGCTGCTGCGGGAAGGTCACGAGGAAGTAGTGGCGCAGGCCCTCGTGGCGCAGCGAGCGCTCCATGACCTCCGCGTAGCGCGTCAGGTCGTTGTTGCCACCCGACACGACGCACACGATCGCGCCGCCGCTGCGACCCAGCAGCGCCTTACGATCCGCCGGATCCGTCAGGTACACGTGCGCGGCCGTCGAAGCGAGCGCGCCCGCAGGCTCCGCGATCACGCCGTCGGACTGATACAGCTCCAGCATCTCTGTGCACACCGCGCCCTCGGGCACGACCAACACGCAGTCGACGAACTGCGAAGCGATATGGAAGGGCAGCGAGCCCGCGCGGCCCACGGCGGTACCGTCCACGAAGGGATCGACCTTGGCCAGCGACATCGGCTGCCCCGCCTCCAGGGCCGCGTGCATGGACGCGGCACCCGCGGGTTCCACGCCGATGATCTTTACCTCGGGGCGATTGGCGCGCAGCCACGTCGCGATGCCGGCCACGAGGCCGCCGCCGCCCACGGGAATCAGCACGGCCGCCGTATCCTCGGGCATCTGCTCCTCGAGTTCCACGCCGATCGTTCCTTGGCCGGCGATCGTGAACGGATCGTCGTAGGGGTGCACGTACGTGCGGCCCGTCGCGCGCGCCGCCTCCTGAGCCAGCGCGTTCGCCCGGTCGAACGTGCCATCGACGATGACCTGCTCGACCCACTTGCCGCCGATCGTCGCGATGCGGCGACGCTTCTGGCGCGGCGTGTTCGAGGGCAGGTAAATCGTGCCACGCACGCCCAGGTGGGCGCAGGCGTAGGCCAGGCCCTGGGCGTGATTACCGGCCGACGCGCACACGACGCCGCGCTCGCGCTCGGCGGGGGACAGGAGCGACATGCGCGCATACGCGCCGCGCACCTTGAAGGAGCGGCATTTTTGCTGGTCCTCACGCTTGAGTAAAATATTGACGCCGGCCTCGGCGGACAGGCGCTCGGAGCGCTCCAGGTTCGTGCGAACGGCCACCCCCTCCAGGGCGGTCGCCGCTTGACGGATGTCCTGTGGCGTGGTCACGTGAGAACTAGCGGGCATGAAAACTCCTTCCAATACCCTTCTAGTGTAGTAGTGGCCACCGCCCGCGCGACCCACCCAACCGTATGACGCATCGCGCACTAACATAGAGTGCGTGAAAACTCTGAAAGATCCCCTGGTCTGGATCGACTGCGAAATGACCGGCCTGGACGTCGAGCGTGACGCCCTCATCGAAGTTGCGGTCGTCGTCACCGACGGCGACCTGCGAATCGTCGATCCCGGCATGGATGTTCTCATTACCCCACCTGCGGGTGCACTAGAGAACATGAACGACTTTGTGCGCAACATGCACACCTCTTCCGGGCTGCTGGAGGACCTGGAGACATCCGCCGTCTCGATGGAGGAAGCCACCGAGCAGGTCCTGTCCTACATCAAGCGCTTCGTGCCCCAGGAGGGCAAGGCACTGCTCGCCGGCAACTCGGTGGGAACCGACAAGATGTTCCTGGAAGCCAACATGCCCTCCGTCGTCGAGCATCTGCACTACCGCCTCGTGGACGTGTCCTCCATCAAGGAGCTGGCCAAGCGCTGGTATCGTGCGGCCTTCACCGAGTCCCCCGACAAGCACGGTGGGCACCGCGCGCTGGCCGACATCCTGGAGTCCATTCAGGAGCTGGAGTACTATCGCCGCGTGCTGTTCCCGGCTGAGCCGGTCACGACGGAGCGCGCACGCGAGGTGGCTCGCGAGGTCGTTGCCCTGGGCATCCCGGCCATCGGCGCCGAGCCCGAGGCCTGACCCCTTCGCGAAAGGCGGCATCCCCGGTGGGGTGCCGCCTTTGGCGTGCCCAGCGGGGGAGTCGCCGTCCACAGGGGGGCGTTCGCGTCGGGGCCTATCCACAGGGCAGTGTTCGTGTCCTCCGCTGTCCACAGGAGTGCTTCTCGCGCTTGAAGGTCGGGGGAGTGAGGGCGTTTCCTGGGTGCATCCGGCACGTGCCGGGCACTATCGGAAAGGAATGCAATGATGCAGGACATCTCGACGACCCTCAAAGGACGCATCGGCTCTGATCCGTCGATGAAGAAAGTCAGGGGCGACACGTGCGTGACAACCTTCCGCCTCGCGATTCCCCGCTGGCGTTTCGCGACCGATGCGCGCACGGGTAACGCCTCCTACGTCGAGGACGGGGCCTACTGGTACACGATTGAGACGTGGGAGACGCTGGCCAAAAATGTCTTTGAGTGCTGCCACAAGGGCGAACCGGTCATCGTGGTCGCCCGGCCGGTGCCCAACGCGTGGGTGGATGGCAATGGGCAGATCCGCTCCTCGATTGTGTTTCGGGCCAGCGCGGTCGGCCACGACATCGCTCGGGGACGCTCCGAGTTCACGAAGAACGGCGCGCAGTCGAGTGAGGAGCCTCCCGGCGGGCACCCGGATGATCCTTTCTCGACGAGGCCGGCCCAGCCCGCGTGCGATTCACACCCGGTGGGGGTGGCGGGGTTCGACGCCCCCTCTGCCCTGGCCGAAGCTGGCGCGCAGGGTGCGCAGGGTGCGGGCTCGCAGCTGCGGTGCCCCGACGGGGATGCGACGCACGACGGCTGTGGGGATGTGGCTCGCCAGGTTGAGCCCGCGGTCGCCGCCGAGCCGTCGGATCGGCAGTGCCCGCAGATACACGACGGGGCCGAGGAACATTCCTCGGACCCGCGAGTCCAGGCGCCGTCGCGCTTTGATTATTCGGCTGTTGGTCTCTCCCGGCGCTCACCGGACGAGACCGCGCAACCGATCGTGCCCGATGGGCAGGCTCCGTCCCCGGAGACTGACGCGCCGGAGCTCGACGAATCGAACGACTGTTAGGCCGTCACGTCCACGATCGCGACCTGCGCGATGGCGCATGCCCCGTCGTGGCTGATCGACACGAGGACCTTCCACGATGAGGAAGGGCCGAGCGATTCCTCGCAGGCGGCGGCCACGCGGCCGTGCAGCGCGATCGCGGGGCGGTTCCACTCGTCGTGGATCACCTCGATCTCGCGCCAGTCGACCTCGTCGCCGCCGATGAAGGGAGGGTGTCCGAAGAGGGCGCACGACCAGGCCTTAATGAAGGCCTCCTTCGCGGCCCACGACCCGCCCGCGTGACGGGCCACGGCCTCGTCATAGCGGGCGGAACCCGGCTGCGCGCCACTCGTGGCGGCGGCGCGGGCGCGGACCCGGCGGGCCTCCCTGGGCGTGAGCACGCCTGTCAGGAAGGCCGACCCCGGCTCCCTCACCTGAGCGGCAAACTCAGGGAGGGACACCAGGTCAACGCCGAGCCCGCGCATCGCTCACTTGCCTTCCGGCAGGTGGTAGAAGCCGTCCTCGCCCAGGCGAGCGTTCGGATCCAGCAGGATCGCGGCCTCGACCTCGTGTGCGTCACCTGCGACGCCGGCAGCCGGGTCGTCGGGCAGGCGGCGGCCCTCCACCGAGGTGAACAGCGGGGCGTGGCCCAGCATGCCCATCTCGATGTGACGCTGGCCGCTGCGCAGGCGACGGTCAGAGGCGGCGCGCCATGCGTCCAGCGCCTCGCGGCCGACCTCGCGCTCCACGATCGCCTCGAAGGCGGCCGGGTTGACCAGGGCCAGGAAGCCGGAGACGTGGCCGAAGCCAAGCGACGTCGCGAAGGCCGCGCGCACCGGTCCGCGAGAGGACAGGTTGAGCGGGGAGCGCAGCCACACGAGCGGGGCGTACTTCCCCATCGCGTCGTCGACGCAGTCCAGCGCCACGTTGGCAGGGATGAGGCCCGTGCGGAACACGTCGATGATGCCACCGACCTGGAACACGCAGGCACCGCCCTTCGCGTGACCCGTGAGGGTCTTCTGCGAGATGACGAGCAGCGGGTTACCGGGCGTGCGGCCCAGCGCCATGCCGACGCGCGTGTGCAGGTCGGACTCGTTGGGGTCGTTGGCGTTTGTGGACGTGTCGTGCTTGGACACGAAGGCCACGTCGTCGATGCCCACGCCGAGCTCGGCGAGGTTGCGGGCGATGACCGAGTCGGCTCCGCCGCGCGCCACCGCGAGGGCACCCAGGCCGGGGGCCGGGATCGAGGTGTGCGCGCCGTCGCTGAAGGTCTGCGCGTGTGCCACGACAGCCAGGACCGGCAGACCCATCTCCAGGGCGATCGAGCCGCGGGTCAGCAGCACGGTGCCGCCACCCTGCGCCTCGACGAAGCCGCCGCGGCGACGGTCGTTGGCGCGCGAGACGAAGCGCGAGGAGATGCCGCGAGCGAGCAGCTCGTTCGAGTTCGCCGTCGCGTTCATCGCGCCGAAGCCCACGATGGACTCGACCTGGATGTCGTCGATGGCGCCGGCCACGACGAAGTCGGCCTTTCCGGCCTTGATCTTGTCCAGGCCCTCCTCGATGGACACAGCCGCGGTCGCGCAGGCGCCGACCGGGTTGATCATCGAGCCGTAGCCGCCCACGTAGGACTGCATGGTGTGGGCCGCGACCACGTTGGGCAGGGTCTCCTGCAGGATGTCCTGCGGGTATTCCTCGCCCAGGAAGCGGTCGACGAACAGCTTGTGCATCGAGCGCATGCCGCCGAAGCCGGTGCCCTGCGTGGAGGCGACGGTCGCCGGGTGGACGACGCGCAGCAGCTCGGCCGGGCTAAAGCCGGCGGAGACAAAGGCATCGACAGCGGAGACCAGGTTCCACGCGGCGATCGGGTCGATCGAGTCCAGCATGGAGGCCGGGATACCCCAGCGCGCCGGGTCGAAGTCCGTCGGGAACAGGCCGCCGATGCGGCGGTTGAGGGTCGCGCGACGCGGCACGCGCACCTGGGCGCCGGACTTGCGGGTCACCTGCCACTCACCGAACGCGGTCTGCTCGACCACGGTGAACTGCGGGTCGGCCTCGGCGTAGGAGCGGGCCTCGGCCTCGTCCTCGACCGTGAACGTGATGTCGCGGTCCAGGAAGACCATCGCGGACTCGGGCGTGTAGCCGTCGTGCAGCGGGCCGTCGTCGTGGAAGAAGCGCACGCCGGAGCGGGCCACGACCTCGTCGCGGTAGCGATCGAAGATCTCCGACTCGGGAACCAGCTGGTCGTCCTTGTCGTACCAGCCGCCCACCGGGGTGTCCGACCAGGTGAGCAGGCCGGTCATCCACGCCAGCTCGAGCACGCCCGCGGGGGTGAGCTCGACGCTTCCGTCGGTGTGGATACCGAGCTCGGCCTGGACGCGGGTACGAGCGCTGCCCCACGGGCCGACCTCGCCGTGACCGACGATGACGACCGTGTCGGCCAGCGACGCGGTGGTGTTGCCCCACTGCGAGGGCTCGACGTGGGGGACGGCAACCTGCGAGGGCGAGGGCAGCGCGGAGACGGTCGCGACCGGCTCGGTGGATTCGGCCTCGGGGGCGTTAATCTCCACCTGGGCGCGCAGCGCGCGCAGGTCGATGGAGGAGTCCAGGCCACCGGTCAGGTCGGCGTCCACAGGAGCGGTGGCAGCCTGAGCGCGAACCCCGGCGCTCGACAGCTTCAGCAGCTGCTCGGCCATCTCCTCGGTCGACCAGGTACGAACGCCCGCGGCCTCGACGGCGGCGACCATCGGGTCGTTGCCGCCCATGAGGCCGGTGCCGCGCACCCAACCGATACGCGGGTGAGCGATCGACACGCGCGAACCCCAGATCGGCTCGGCCGCCCAGCGGGTTGCGATGGCGTCGAAGGAGGCCTTGGCCTCGGCGTATGCGCCGTCGCCACCGAAGATGCCGCGGTTGGGGGAGCCGGGCAGCACGACGTGCAGGCGGTGGTCGGCGTGCGTGTCGGAACCGATCGCGCACAGGCCGGCGATGGAACGCTCGACGCTCCACAGCAGCAGGCGCATCTGGTTCTCCGAGACCGGGCCAGCGTCAGCCATCGTGCCGGAGACGCGCGGAGCCGCGAAGGGGTAGAACAGCGTGGGGACCAGGGCTTCCTTGGTCACCTTGACGTCGGCGCCCACGGACTTGGTCTGCTCGGTACCGATCCACTCCACGAGCGCGTCCACGTCGCGGTAGGAGGCCAGGTTCGCGGGAACCAGCCACAGCTTCGCGCCGCCCGCGGCGTGCGTGCGGTACAGCTCCTTGGCGAAGGCCAGGCGGGAGGCCGAGATCGACGAGGAGGTCGCGATGACGGTCGCGCCACCGGCGAGCAGGCCGCCCACGACCGCGCCACCGATGGAGGCGGGGGTCATGCCGGTGACCACGGCGACGTCGTTCGCGTAGGGCAGCTCCTCGGAGGAGGAGAGGGCGTCGGCAGCAATCTGCTCGAGGCGAGCGGCGCGATCCGCGTCGCCCTCGGTGCGCAGGCGGTTCGCCCAGTACGAGGCCTGGTCGGCCACGGCGCGGCCGGTGCCCACGAAGGACGCGCCCTCGGCGAGCGTGCCTTCGGCGACGTAGCGGGCGACGTCCTCACGGGCGGAGGCCCAGCGGTCGTCGAGGAGGACCGCGCGGGCGGCGTCGAAGCGAGGCTCGACCAGGTCAACCCAGCCCGAACCGAGCTCGGCGGCGACGGCGTCGATGACGCGCGCGTCGTCGTTGCTCTCTTCATCCTCGGAGGCAGGAGCGTTCAGGCCCAGGTCGGACAGGATCGTACGAGCAATCTTGGCCAGGACGCCGTCCTCGCCCGTTACGGAGGAGGCGTAAGCGTCGAGAGCGGCCGAGTCGACCACGCCGCCGCCAGCGGAACCGCCGGCGCTGGGCAGGGACACGGCGATACCTTCGCGGGCCGCGACGGCGGCCACGGCCGCGTCGATGAGGGCATCGACGCCTGCGGCGTTCGTCGGGGCGTCCATGGGCAGGGTCGCCAGGTCACCGTCGCGGGTCGAGGCGCCCTCGCGGGTGCCCAGGACGATCTCGGCGGTGACGTGCTGGGCCCAACCGGCGCCCAGCTGCCACGTGCCCGTGACGCGCTCGGAGATACGATTCGCCTTGACGCCAGCGGCGCCGAACAGCTTGCGGGTGCGCTCCTTGACGGCCTCGGCCAGGACCGGACCGAAGGGCTTGTAGCCCTTGGCGGCCTTGTCAACCGTGGCGGACAGCGTGGCCACGTCGGCCTCGCCGGCGCCGTCGATGGAGTTCAGGCCCAGCTCGGAGGACATGTCCATGAGCAGCTGGTTGCGACGCGAGGACACGCCGTTGGTCAGCGATTCGGTCGTGTCGGTTGCGCCGACCTCGTCGATGCGGATCTTGGCGGACAGGGCCAGCAGGGCCACAATCGCGGAGGACGCCGTGAAGGGCAGGTCCGCGACGTCGGCACCCGAAGGACCGCCGGTCGGAGCTGCGGGGGCGGGAGCCGGAGCTGTCTCGGCCGCAGGAGCCGCGGGGGCGGGGGCGGGAGTAGCCTCGGCGGCGGGGGCTGCCGGGGTGATCTCCTCGTCCTCATCGTCCTCGATCACGGCGACGTCGGTCGCGTAGACGCGGGGCTCGTCGCGCTGGACGTTGAACACGTCGACGCGGGAGAGTGCGAACTCGGGGGCGAGCAGGGTGCGGGAAGCCAGGTTGGCCAGGGTCGGGGCGGCACCCAGGCCGACCTCGATGACCTGGTCGACGCCCAGGCCGGCAACGCCGGGGGCAGCCTCTTGCGTCGAGAGCAGCACGCGCTGCGTCTCGATCCAACGCACCGGGGAAGCGAACTGCCAGCACAGCAGCTCGATGAGCAGCGTGCGGGTGAGAACGCCCGGGTTGGCCAGCGCCGCGTCCCACGCACCCTCTGCCTCGAGCAGCTCGCGCACCGTGTCGGAGGGAACCACGTCGAGGATGGACTGGACGAACTCGCGGGTCAGCTCGAAGGGACGCGCCACCAGGTTGGGGATGTAGCGGCCGACGAGCTTGGCGGGGTCGATCTCGGCGGGGATACGCTCGTCGAGCTTCGTGCGGAAGTCCGCCACGCCGCCGCGCAGGACGGTGGAGTGGAAGGGCACGTCGATGCCGGGAACGTACATGAAGGGACGCTTGCCGCCGCGCTCGGCGGCGCGCTTGGTGGCGTCCTCCTCGAGGGCCTTCAGGCCCGCGACCGTGCCGGCGACCGCGTACTGCTGGCCCGCCAGGTTGAAGTTCACGATCTGGAGGAACTCACCCGACGCCTCAGCGATCGAGGCGACGTACTCCACGACGTGGGCATCGTCGACGCCGAACTGGTTCGGGCGCAGCGCACCCATGCGGTAGTTCGAACGGCCCTTCTCGTCGCGGGGCACGAGCGAGTGCATCGTGGAGCCGCGCTGGAAGACCAGGTCGAGGACGATTTCGAGCGGGAAGACCTCGGCGTATGCCGCCAGAGCGTCGTACTCGCCCAGCGAGTGACCGGCGAAGGCAGCACCCGGAACCAGGACGCCCTCTTCGCGCATGCGGGCCGTCTGGCCAATCGCCAGGGTCGCGAGCGCGACCTGCGTGAACTGCGTGAGGTTCAAGACGCCCTCGGGGTGACGGTAGGTCACACCGCGCGCCACGATCTCGGTCGGGTTGTCGCGCACGATCGCCAGGATGGAGAAGCCCATCGCGGAGCGGGTGTGCGCGTCGGCGCGGCGCCAGACCTCGTCCACGGCCTTGGACTTGGTGCGCTCGTCCAGGCCCATGCCGGCGCTCTGGATGCCCTGGCCGGGGTAGACGTAGGCGACCTTCGGGGCGAAGGTGTAGGCCGATGCACGAGAGACGACCTGCTTGTTGATGCGGCAGGTGACCTCGAGGGACAGGCCGCCACCGACGACGCGACCCACGCGCTCGACGGTGATCTCAACCTCGTCGTTCAGGTCGACGGTGCCGTACATGTAGTACGTCCAGCCGGCGATCTGAGCACCGCCCTGACCGGCGACGACGGCCTCGGCCGCGTGCTGAGCGGTGGCCGACAGCCACATGCCGTGCACGAGGGGAGCGTCCATGCCCGCGACCTTGGCGGCCGCGTAGGAGGTGTGGATCGGGTTGTAGTCGCCCGACACGATCGCGAACGGCGTCATGTCGTCGGGGGCCTTGACGCTCACGCGGCGCAGCACCGAGCGGGGAGTGTCCACGACCTCGACCGAAGCACCGCCGAAGGGCGCAGCCTCGGAGGGGGCGCGGTTGCCGGTGGCGCGGCCGCGGATCGCGAAGCGCTCCTGCGTGGAGCCGACGTGCTCGCCGTTGGCCTTCAGGTCCAAGGCGACCGTGACGATACGGCCGGAGGAGGACTCGTCGACGGCGGCCACGTGGCTGGTCACGTCGATCGTCGTGATGCCGCGCTCGAGCATCTGCTCGGGCGTGTACTCCAGCGTGATCGAGTGGTCCAGGTGGACGGCGTTGAGCAGGCCCTCAATGACCGGGTAGTCGTTGTGGATGGCCGACCCCAGGGCCGCGTAGATTGCGGGCCAGGCGGGGCCGAGCAGGGCGTCGGGCGCCCAGGCGGCCAGCTCGTAGGAGGCGGGCAGGGCCGCGCCCGTGGCCTCCGCGTGGTCGAAGCCCAGGGTGGGTGCCAGCGTGAAGGAGTAGTGGGCCTCACCGAAGACGGACTTGGTGGAGGGAACCATCACGGGCAGCGCGTCCACGGTGTCGCCCGCGACGGACACGGAGGTCACGCCGGCGGTGGCCGCGAGCATCGCGTACATGTGCTGGGGCAGCTTGGCCTCGTCGACGACGGGCACCGCGCCGTCTTCGCCCGACAGGACGAGGGGGAAGACCAGCTCGCGCACCGCGTGCTTCTCGGCGCCGCGCGGGTCGTCATCCCAGGCGGTGTCCAGGTGGATGACCATGTCCACGCCGGACTCGGTCGGGTTCAGGGACACGCGCTCGGTGTCGAGGATCGCGGCCGGGTTGGTCATGAGGTGACCGGTCCACGAGATGAAGGGGACCTTACGCAGCCATTCCTCGCGGGTGGCGGAGGCGCTGCCGTTGCCCAGGCGTGCGGCGACGGGGGTCGCCACCGCGCCGGAGGCGGCGAGGCGCTCGGCTGCGGCGGCCTCGAATCGACCCAGCAGGGAGGCGACGGGCTCGTCGACGCGGTCGATGCCGGCCACGGAGACGGGGCCGGGGATGATACGCACCTGGTCGGCGGTGTAGCGCTCGTCCTGGGCCTGCCACAGGCAGTCCTGGCCCCACCAGCGGATGAGGTCGTCGTCCAGGATCGGGACGAAGGGCATCGGCTTGGGGTAGGAGCGGCACAGGGCAGGGAACCAGGCGGCGTCGATGGGGGTGACGTGCGTGGTTGCGGCGTTCGGGTAGGCGGCCATGAGGCGGTCGGCGGCGGCGTGGGCGTCAGCGACGTCCTCGACGGTCGGGAAGAGGGTCTCGACCTCGCCGTGATCCACGGGGGCCAGGCGCGCCTCGACGCGCTGGAGCAGGTCGTGGTAGCGGATCTGCCACGTGGGATCGACCCACGGGAAGGACAGGTCGGCGAAGCGACGCACCCAGGCCTCGTAGGTCATCTCTTCGAGGTCGCCGAAGTAGGGCTTGGCGGTGTGGGAGAGGATCTCGACGATCTCGTCCTTGCGGGCGCGCACCTGGGCGCCGTCCGAGCCGATCTCGGCGATGATGCGGGCGGCGGCGGCCGCCGCGTTGGAGACCTCGTGCATGTCGGCGCGCAGGTGGGACAGGCCCGACGTCATGCCGCCGCGGGTCACGCCCTCGCCGACCCAACCTCCGAGCTCGTCGTCGTCGGGAACGCCGGGGGTGGCCACGAGCAGTTCCTTGACGGCCTTGGTGGTGTGTGCTTCCTTCGTCGTCATCGCGGCGGTGCCCACGAGGACGCCGTCCACGGGCATCGGCGGGCGGCCGTAACGGGCCGACCAGTCACCGGTCAGGAAGTCGGCGGCGCGCTCGGGCGTGCCGATGCCGCCGCCCACGGTCAGGACGATGTTGGACTGGGCGCGCAGCTGGGCGTAGGTGGCCAGCAGCAGGTCTGAGAGGTTCTCCCAGGAGTGGTGGCCGCCGGAGTGGCCGTCCTCGACCTGGACGATGACCTTAACCGGGTCGGCTTCGCGGGCGATGGCAATGACCTTGCGGATCTGGTCGACCGTGCCGGGCTTGAAGGCCACGTAGGGGAAGCCGTCGGCGCGCAGCTGCTCGATGAGGGCGAGGGCCTCGTCCTGCTCGGGGATGCCAGCGGAGACGACGACGCCGTCGATGGGGGCGCCGGACGCGCGCGAGCGCGACACGATGCGGGCCTGGCCGAACTGGAGGTTCCACAGGTAGCGGTCCAGGAACATGGAGTTGAACTGGGCGGTGTGGCCGGGGCGCAGCTGGGCGCGCAGGCCCGCCAGGTTCTCGGTGTAGACCTCTTCGGTGACCTGACCGCCGCCCGCCATCTCGGCCCAGAAGCCGGCGTTGGCTGCGGCCGCGACGATCGAGGGGTCAACGGTCGTGGGGGTCATGCCGGCCAGCAGCACGGGGGAGCGGCCGGTCAGGCGCGAGAAGGCCGTGTCGACGACGGTCTTGCCGCCGGGCAGGGTCACGAGGCCGGGGCGCAGGTTGGACCAGTCGGTGCCGGGCTCGGGGGCCCAGCCGGGGGTCGCGGCCTTGTCGCGGTCAGCGGAGGTGCCGGCGGCGACGACGCCGACGCCGGTGCCCTCGACGAGGGCGCGGGTCATGCGCACGGTGGTCGCGCCCGGACCCATGTCGACGATCCAGGTGGCGCCGGAGTCGGCGGCCGCACCGATCTGATCGGGCCAGTTAACAGGGGTGGTCAGCACGGCGGAGCCCAGCGAGTGGGCCAGCTCGGCGTCGATGCCACACTCGGCAGCCCACTCGTCCACGAGGGTGAGGGCGTCGGCGAGCATAGGGGAGTGGAAGGGCACGTAGACCGGGAGGTACTCGCACACGGGGGACAGCGGGCGACCGCCGCGCTCGTGGGCGTCGTGCGCGGCCTTGTCCCGGGCGGCGGCGCGCTCAATGGCGGCGACCAGGGAGGCCAGGTCGTTCGGCGCGCCCGAGACGACGTGCGTGTCGGTGTCGTTGCGCAGAGCAATCGAGAGCGGGTGCGAGGTCGACGGCAGGGAGTCCACGATGCGGGTCAGCAGTGCGTCGGACACGCCGCGCACGGAGACCATGTAGGTCGCGTCCCCACTGTGCGGGGCGCGCGCACGGCGCGTCACGCGGGCAGCGGCCGCGCCGATCAGACGAGCGAGCGCGAACACGGACGCGGCCCGGGCCTCGTCCCCATCGATCCACGCGCGGGCGATCTCCACGCCGAGCACGCCCTGCGAGTGACCCTCAAACGCGGTGGGCTGATTCGCCACGATATTCAGGCCAGCGCGCGTCAGGTCGATGAGCGCGCCCAGCTGAGCGGCCACGATACCCGGAACCGACAGGGCGGCTTCGTCGGGACCGGCAACCTCGCGGGTCACGGCCACCTCACCGTCGGGAGCGGGCAGCGTGAAGGGAAGAACCGACACGGACTGCGTGGCCAGCGAACGGCGCACGGGGGAGAGCACCTTGTCCGAGGCCTCGATGACGCCCGCGACAATCGCCGCGATCTCCGGGTCGTGGGCAATCTCGTCGAGCGCAGCGCGCCACGGGGTCGCCTGACCGGCAAAGGTCAGCGCGTAGGGGGTCTCATTGAGAGAGGACACAAACGACATGTTCATACTTTCGATCGGGGACAATACTTCTCAAACGACACCGGTCACAGGGGACCGTTGTCGTGACGCTTCACATGGGGGGCACGCTGGTCCTTGGAGGCCAGCAGGTGCAGGGAATCGATGATGGTCTGGCGAGTATCGGCGGGAGCGATGATGCCGTCGAGCTGACCCGAGGCCACGGAGACCTCCGGGTTGACGGTCTCGTCTTCGTAGCGGGCAACCAGCTCGGCCTTCGTCTCATCGAAGGTGCCGGCCTCGCGGGCGGCTGCCAGCTCACGTCGATACATGATCGAGGCCGCGCCCTCGGCGCCCATGACCGCGATCTGCGCGTCCGGCCAGGCAAACGCGAGGTCCGCGCCAATCGACTTCGAGCCCATGACGATGTACGCGCCGCCGTAGGCCTTACGCAAAATGACGGTCACCATCGGAACGGTCGCGTTCGCGTAGGCAACAATCACCTTCGCGCCGCGGCGGATAATGCCTGCCTGCTCCTGTTCGGTGCCCGGACGGTAACCGGGAACGTCCACGAAGGTCACGATCGGCAGGCCGAACGCATCGCAGAAACGCACGAAACGCGCCGCCTTCTCCGAGGCATCCACGTCCAGCGTGCCCGCATCGTTGATCGGCTGGTTCGCCACGATGCCCACGGACTGGCCGTCGACGCACGCGAAACCGATTGTCACGTTGGGAGCAAACAGGTCCTGAATCTCCACGTATTCGCCGTGGTCCACGAGCGAACGCACCACGTCGCGCACGTCGTAGGGCTGGCGCACCGAGGTGGGCACCAGGTCCGCGACCGCGCGAGCCGCGGCCTCGTCCTCGGGATTGGGAACGTAGTCGTACTTGGGGGGATCCACCTCGCACGAGGAGGGCAGGTAGTCCAGCAGCGAGCGCACGTAGTCGATCGCCTCTTCCTCCGTGTCGGCCATGTGGTGGGCGACGCCGGACTGGAAGTTGTGGATCGCCGCGCCACCGAGCTCATCGAGCGTCACCTTCTCGCCCGTTGTCGCCGCGACGACGTCCGGGCCCGTCACGAACATGTGCGAGTTCTCGCGTGTCATGACGATGAAGTCGGTCAGAGCCGGCTGATAGACGGCGCCGCCCGCGCAGGGGCCAAGGATGATCGAAATCTGGGGGACCAGACCCGAGGCCTCGCACGTCTTCTTGAAGATACGGCCGTACTGAGCAAGCGCGACGACGCCCTCCTGGATGCGGGCACCGCCCGAATCCTGAATGCCGACAATCGGAATGCGCATCCGAATACCCCGGTCGATCAGGTCGACGATCTTGTCGCCCTCGACCTTGCCGAGGGTCCCACCCAGCACCGAGAAATCCTGCGCGTACGCGGCGACCATGCGGCCCTGAACGCGGCCGTACCCGGCGGCCACGGCCGAACCGACACGACCAGCGCGCACCGACCCGCCGATGAACTGGCCGACCTCGTGCCACACGCCGTCGTCAAAGAACAGAGCGAGCCGCTCGCGAGCCGTCAGCTTCTGCTTGGCGTGTTGGCGTTGGGCGGCCTTTTCCTCCGCGGCCTTGGCAATCGCTTCCTGGGCCTGAATGAACCCTTCGCGCGTGAACCGGTTGGGGGTTGTCATTGCGCCTCCTTGTCAGTGGCGATGTGGGCGATGCGAGTACCGGCGGTCACGGTGTCACCCTGCTTGATGGACAGGGAGGTGACGGTGCCCGCGCGGGGAGCGAGCAGCGGCTTTTCCATCTTCATGGCCTCGAGGACGGCCACGAGCTGGCCTTCCTCGACCTGGTCGCCCTCGGACACGGCCAGGGCGACGACGATGGCCTGCATGGGCGCGACGATGTCGCCGGGGGCGCCCTGGTGGGGACCGGCCTGGGAGGTCGAGGCGCCCGCGCGGCGCGGCGTGGAGCGCAGCGGCTGGGGCGGACGCGGGGCGGCGGCAGCCGGGGCATTGAACATGCCGGCGGGCAGGGTCAGGGAGACGCGGCGCCCGTCCAGCTCGATGATGTAGGTCTGGCGCGGCAGGTCGGCCGTGGAGGTAGCCTCGGCCGGAACCGCCAGGTCCGAGTAGTCGTGGCGGGGCATGAACGTCGTCTCGAACCAGCGGGTGGAGACGTTGAAGCCGCCCACGCCGCAGAAGTCCGGGTCGTTGATGATGTCCTGGTAGACGGGCACCGGCGTGGCCACGCCCTGGACCGAGAACTCGGCCAGCGCGCGGCGGGAGCGGGCCAGGGCCTGCTCGCGGTCGGCACCGGTGACGATGATCTTGGCGATCATGGAGTCGAAGGCGGTCTGCACGGAGTCGCCCTGGTCGATGCCCAGCTCCAGGCGGATGCCCGGGCCGAGCGGCCAGTGGACCTCGTCGAGGCGCCCTGCCGTGGGGGTCAGATCCTTGGAGGGGTCCTCGGAGGTCACGCGGAACTCGAAGGAGTGGCCGCGAGGCTCGGGCGGGGTGGTCAGAGCCAGACCCTGGGCGATGCGGATCTGCTCGCGCACCAGGTCAATGCCCGTGACCTCTTCGGAGACGGGGTGCTCGACCTGGAGGCGCGGGTTGACCTCGAGGAACCAGATGTTGCCGTCCGGCTCCAGGAGGAATTCGACGGTGCCCACGCCGACGTAGTCCACGTGTTCGAACAGCGCGCGGGAGGCATTCACGAGCGTCTCGTGCGCGCCCTCGGGCAGGAAGGGAGCGGGGGCCTCCTCGACCAGCTTCTGGTTGCGGCGCTGCACCGAGCAGTCGCGCGTGGAGATCACGTGGAAGTTACCCAGGGAGTCGCGCGCGGACTGGGTTTCGACGTGGCGTGCGACCTCGACGAAACGCTCCACGAAGTGGGCGCCCAGGTCGGCGGCGTCGGTGTGGCGGGCGAAGAACAGGTCCAGGTCGGCTGCCGAGCGGATGATGCTGATGCCGCGTCCGCCGCCGCCGTCGGCGCGCTTGAGCACCACGGGGTAGCCAGCCGACGCGATGAAGTCCTCGACCTCGGCGCGCGAGGTCACCGGCTCGGAGACGCCGGGAACTGGGGAGACGCCACAGGCCTCAGCAATGCGACGCGCGTTGATCTTGTCGCCCAGCGCATCGATAACGGAGGAGGCGGGACCGAGCCACGCGATGCCGGCATCCTCGACGGCTCGCGCGAACTCGGAGTTCTCGGACAGGAAGCCGTAGCCGGGGTGGATGGCGTCGGCGCCGGTCTCAAGAGCAATCGCCAGGATCTTGTCGCCGTTGAGGTAGGTCGACGCGGCGTCGTCTCCGCCCAGGGAGAGTGCCTCATCGGCCTCGTGCGTGTGGGGCGCGGCCATATCCTGATCGGCGTAGACCGCGATCGTGGAAATGCCCATGTCGGTGGCCGTGCGGCACACGCGTAGGGCGATTTCGCCACGGTTGGCGACGAGGATTCGGTTAATTGTTCGCACGCTTCTCCTTGGTGTCGTGAACGGGTGTCAGAGGAATACCTGTGGTCAGGACGTCTCCGGCGTCGATTCTGTGGCTGTGCCCATCGTCGGTGCGCAGCAGCAGCGCCCCCGTGGGGGCCAGTCCGAGCGCAAGCCCTTCGAGGGCGGGCGTCCCGGACGCGTCTGTGGGGCTGGCCAACGCGATGCGCGTGCCGATGAGCGGCAGGGCGGCCTCGGCCTCGGCGAGCAGGCCGGCGCTGATGGCGTCTCCGTGGCGCACCAGGGAGCTGATGCGCTGGTCCAGGCCGGCCAGGATCTGCCCGAGGAGCTCATGGGCGACGCCCGTGGGGTCCTCTCCGGCGCGCTGGTCGCCTTCCGCCGCTAGGGAGGTGGCCTGCGCGGTGGGCAGGATGGCGCGCTCCTGGCCGATGTTGACGCCGTAGCCGAGGATCGCCGCGGTCGTGAAGGGGGACGAGGCCGGGGCGAGCTGGGCGAGGATCCCGCAGATTTTGCGCGCCCCGTCGACGAGGACGTCGTTGGGCCATTTGAGGGACACCGCGTGGCCGAGGGGTTCCAGGCGGGTTGCCAGGGCCTCGCGAACCGACAGGGCACAGGCGTGGACGATCCATCCCAGCGCGTCGGCGGGCAGAGAGACGGGCAGGGAGACGATTGTCGAGGCCAGGAGGGCCTGTCCGGGCGGGGTGACCCAGCTGCGGCCCAGGCGCCCCCGCCCCGCACTTTGACGGTCAGCGATGATCGTCGTGAGGTGTGGGGTGGGGATGGTGGTGTCGGCGAGGAGGCTGGCTGCGACGTCGAGTGTGGAGGGCGTGTTGTCCACGTAGTAGACGGGGGCGCGCACGGCGTCGATCGACATGCGTGTAGGGGCTTGCATACGCGCTCCTTCCCGTGGGTGGCCATGTTTGACAGGGGCGATCACGCGCCCCGGTACTTAAAAGTTTGTCTTAAAAGTCGTAGAGATGCACGTAGTTTTTAAAAAATTGGAGTAGTTTTCGGCAAATCACTACGGAGGCGTAACCAAGCGCGATGCCCGTGACTGCGCGGAAGGCGCGAAATTCCCCCGTTTTGTCCCTGAGATGAGGATCACCGATGCCTGCGGTGCCCGGGGCGCCGGCCCGGGCGCTGCGGGGTCGCTACCATAGAGGGGAACCCGCGCGCGCGTGCGCGCCCCGAACCACCCGAACGGAGTAACGTGGCGGAGTTTATTTATCAGATGATCAAGGCTCGCAAGGCCATCGGTGACAAGGTCATCCTCGACGATGTCACCATGGCGTTCTTCCCGGGCGCCAAGATCGGCATGGTCGGCCCCAACGGTGCCGGTAAGTCCTCGATCCTGAAGATCATGGCCGGACTCGATGAGCCTTCCAACGGCGAGGCTCGTCTGACCCCCGGCTACTCGGTCGGCATCCTTATGCAGGAGCCCGTCCTCGATGAGACGAAGACCGTCATCGAGAACGTGCGCCTGGGCGCCGCCGACATTTTCGGCAAGCTCGCCCGCTTCAACGAGATCTCCGAAGAGATGGCGAACCCGGACGCCGACTTCGATGCCCTCATGGATGAAATGGGCAAGCTGCAGACCGAAATCGATGCCGCCAATGCCTGGGATATCGACTCCCAGCTCGACCAGGCGATGGATGCCCTGCGCTGCCCCCCGCCGGACCAGCCGGTCTCCGTCCTGTCGGGTGGTGAGCGTCGCCGCGTCGCGCTGTGCAAGCTCCTCATCGAGGCGCCTGATCTGCTCCTGCTCGATGAGCCCACGAACCACCTGGACGCCGAATCCGTCCTGTGGCTCGAGAAGCACCTGGCCTCCTACCCGGGCGCCGTCATCGCCGTCACTCACGACCGCTACTTCCTTGATCACGTCGCCGGCTGGATCGCCGAGGTTGACCGCGGTCACCTCTACCCCTACGAGGGTAACTACTCGACCTACTTGGAGACCAAGGAGAAGCGTCTTCAGGTCCAGGGCCAGAAGGATGCCAAGCTGGCCAAGCGCCTGAAGGAAGAACTTGAGTGGGTTCGCTCCAACGCCAAGGGCCGCCAGGCCAAGTCGAAGGCCCGTCTGGCTCGCTACGAGGAGATGGCCGCCGAGGCTGAGCGCACTCGCAAGCTCGATTTCGAGGAGATCCAGATTCCGCCGGGCCCCCGTCTGGGCAGCGTCGTCATCGAGGCGAAGAACCTGCAGAAGGGCTTTGGGGATCGTTCCCTTATTAACGGCCTGTCGTTCTCGCTGCCGCGTAACGGCATCGTCGGCGTCATCGGCCCCAACGGCGTCGGTAAGACCACGCTCTTCAAGACGATCGTGGGCCTGGAGCCCCTCGACGGCGGCGACCTGACGATCGGCGAGACCGTCAAGATCAGCTACGTCGACCAGTCTCGCGCCGGCATCGATCCTGACAAGACGCTGTGGCAGGTTGTGTCCGACGGTCTGGACTTTATCCAGGTCGGCAATGTCGAGATGCCCTCGCGCGCCTACGTGTCGGCCTTCGGCTTCAAGGGGCCGGATCAGCAAAAGCCAGCGGGCGTCCTCTCCGGTGGTGAGCGTAACCGCCTGAACCTGGCCCTGACCCTCAAGCAGGGCGGCAACCTGCTCCTGCTGGACGAGCCGACCAACGACCTGGACGTCGAGACGCTGAGCTCCCTGGAGAATGCCCTCCTGGCTTTCCCCGGCTGCGCCGTCGTCGTCACGCACGACCGTTGGTTCCTGGATCGCGTCGCCACCCACATCCTCGCGTGGGAGGGGACCGAGGAGCATCCCGACAAGTGGTACTGGTTCGAGGGCAACTTTGAGGCCTACGAGAAGAACAAGGTCGAGCGCCTGGGCGAGGCCGCCGCGAATCCGCATCGCGTCACTCATCGCAAGCTGACGCGCGACTGATGCTGCAAGCGAGGTGAGGGGGAGGGCCGTGGGGTCCTCCCCCTCACGTCGTATTGTGACGAGGCCGTGGCGTACTTGCTCCTGCGCCTTCGTCACGGGTCGGAAGTTCCGCTGGTTTTAGGTGTTAACTGTGCGCCGACAATCCAACTGCCCATGAATAATGAGTGTTCGTTGGAATTGTGGAGCGCTGACGGCTTCAGAGGCGTCGTGGCCGTGTAGTGGACACCACTTGCCTTTTGCGCAGGTCACATTTAGTATGTGACTCGAATCGCATAATAGTAGCGGCGTGAAAGGGGCTCCGATGACGATTGCGAAAGCGCTCATCGACGCGCTGGGTGGACACCTCAATATTGTTGAGATCGAACCCTGCACAATGCGTATCCGTGTTCAGGTAAAGACTCAGCGGGCGGTCGACGAAGCTGCACTGCGCGTCGATGGTGTCTTGGCGGTCGTCCGTTCCGGCGACGTCGTGCAGATTGTGTGTGGGGCAACGTCCGACGATATTGCCCAGGCAATGATTGCCTCCCTCGAATCCGTGGCCCATGACACGCCTGTGGAGGCTCTGTCACAGCGGGCTCACGCCTAGAATTTAAACATCTCCAGCCCACAACGTAGAGAGCTTGATCCGTGGATATTCATTCCCCCGCATCCGACAATATCGACCAGCTGCGCCGTATCGCCGATGCTAACGGCGTCGCAACCGGCTTTTGGGACTGGTACGGGAACTGGGTGGGTGTCGGCGCCCCAACCCTTCTCAAGGTTCTCGGCGCCCTCGGCCTTCCCCTCAACGAATCGTCCACGGTGGGAGACGTCGACCATGCGATGCAACTGACCGAGGAGCGCGAGTGGCGTCGGACCCTGCCTCCGACGATTGTTGCCCGCGAGGGCGGCGGCTACCTCTTCCCCGTGCACGTGCCCGACGGCTCGTGGGTCAACGTCCAGTGGGTTCTCGAAGACGGGCGCAAGGGGCAGTGCGAGCAGATTGATCGCTACGTGCCCCCGCGCATGATCGACGGCCAGCTCGTGGGGCGCGCGACTTTCGACGTTCCGCACTGGGTTCCGCTTGGTTGGCATCGCCTCGTCGCCACCGTCGAAGGTGGGCGCGTGGAGTCGGCGACCCTCATCGTCGTCCCGAACACGCTGTCGTTGCCGATCCTGGAGTCGTCGCGCCGCGCGTGGGGCGTCAATGCCCAGCTTTACTCGACGCGCTCGGCATCCTCCTGGGGCATCGGCGATGCTACAGACCTTGCCGATCTGGCCGCCGTCTGCGCGGACAAGGGCGCGGACTTCCTGCTCATCAATCCGGTGCACGCCTCGCAGCCCGTTTCTCCGCTGGAGACGTCCCCGTACCTGCCGGTGTCGCGGCGGTGGCTCAACCAGATCTACATTCGCCCCGAGTCCATCGAGGAATACGCGGCGCTGCCGCAGTCCGCGCGCGAGGCTATCGAGCAGCTGAGTGAGGAGACGCGCCAGTTCGCAAGCCGCGAGGATCTCATCGACCGTGATCGTGCGTGGGAGGCCAAGCGCAAGGCGCTTGAGATCATCTTCGCCGTGCCGCGCTCTTACCACCGCCAGTCCCAGTTCGATCACTTCGTCGAAGAAGGCGGCTCCGAGCTATCCAACTACGCGCTGTGGTGCGCGCTCGTTGAGCGCGAGGGGACGATCGAGCTGCCCGAGGACCTGGAGCGCTCGACGTCTCCGCGCGTCGAGCTTGAGCGCCTCGAATTAGCTGACCGCGTGAACTTCTACGAGTGGTGCCAGTGGATCGCCTCTGAGCAGCTCGCTCACGCCCAGCAGGTGGCGCGTGAGGTCGGCATGGAGATCGGCATCATGGCCGACCTGGCCGTTGGCGTGCACGGTCATGGCTCCGAGAAGTGGAGCCGTCCCGAGCTCTTCGCCACGGGCATGACCGTGGGCGCCCCGCCGGACGTCTACTCCCAGCAGGGCCAGAACTGGTCCCAGCCGCCGTGGTCGCCGCGTTCCCTCGCGGAGAGTGGCTACACACCGCTGCGCGACATGGTTCGTGCCGCCCTGGCCAACGCGGGTGCCGTGCGCATTGACCACATCCTGGGCATGTTCCGCCTGTGGTGGATCCCGGAGGGCCGTGCGGCCACCGAGGGTACCTACGTGTACTACGACCACGAGGCCATGATGGGCGTCATCCTGCTGGAGGCCCAGCGCGCCGGTGCGGTCGTCATCGGTGAGGACCTGGGCGTCGTGGAGCCCTGGGTGCGCGACTACCTGCGTGATCGCGGCGTTCTGGGCACCTCGGTCGTGTGGTTCGAGAAGGAGGGCGGCGGCTGGCCGCTGCGTCCCGAGCACTACCGTGACCGTGCGCTGGCTGCGGTCAATATCCACGACCTGCCGCCCACGCTGGGTTACATCCGTGGCATACAGACGACGCTGCGCAACGAGCTCGGCCTGCTGACCGACGATATCGAGACCGTGCGCGCGGGCGACCGCCAGGAGTTGGAGAGGGTTGCGGCGCGCCTGCACGAGTACGGCTGCCTCGACGGCGCGGAGCCGTCCGAACGTGAGATGGTTGAGGGCCTGTACCGCTACGTCGGCAAGGTTCCTTCCAAGCTCATTGTCGCCTCGCTGGTCGACGCGGTGGGTGACGTGCGCCCGCAGAACATGCCCGGTACCGGAGCGGACCAGTACCCCAACTGGTGCGTGCCCCTGTGCGACTCTGACGGCGAGGAGGTCTTCATCGAGGATCTGCCCAGCAACGAGCGCCTGACGTCGCTGTTCGGCCTGCTGACGGCGGCGGTGCGCTGAGAGCTCACAAGAGACGGTGAAACCCCGCGGCCGAT
>NZ_JAPWAG010000020.1:0-41845 GCF_041432775.1 Pauljensenia sp. 20925_1_34
AAAACGCCACCCTGGACACGTCCCGGCTGGGCCGGGATTTTTTGTATCCAAAGTGACGCTCTTATGGAGCCGCCTGTGGGAATCGAACCCACGACCTATTCATTACGAGTGAATCGCTCTGCCGACTGAGCTAAGGCGGCCGCGCCTGCCGTTCCACCGTTTCCGGGGCGTGCAGGCAACGGCACAACTCTACTGGACGAACCGGCGCCAGCGCAAACCAGGACGTCCAGCAAAGTAATGTCGTGGGTCACGAACTACTGGCAGGTGAGTCCGTCGGTGGGGACAGCGCCCTTGACCAGGTAGTCTTCGACGGCGCGCACGACGCACTGGTTGGCGCCGCGCCGGTAGGCGGTGTGGTTCCAGCCTTCGACGGTGATGAGGACGCCGGAGTCGAGCTGGCTGGCCAGCGCCTCGGCCATCGGGTAGGGCGTGGCTGGGTCGTGCGTGGTTCCGATGACGAGGATGGGCGCGGCACCGGTCGCGTGGATGGGTGCCCGCTCGGCGTGCTCGGTCGGCCAGGCTGACAGCCCGGCGGAGGGGTAGCCGACGTAGCGGTCCAGGATGGACAGTTCGCTCTTGAGCGCGTCGGCGCGGGCGATCCACTCAGCGTCCGTGCCCGCGGGCTTGTAGTCCAGGTTGTTGATCGCGTTGATCGCGTCCGTGGAGTTGTCCGCATAGGTGCCGTCGGGGTTGCGCGAGTTCATGAGGTCAGCGATCTCGAGCATCGCGGTGCCGTCGTTTCGGCGCGTGGCGTCCGAATAGGCGTTGGTGAGCTCGGGCCACCACTCGGTGTTGTACATGGCGCCGATCATGGCGGTCACGGCGAGCCCTTCGGTGAGGGGGCGGTCCGGGTCATTGGTCGGCAGCGGGCTGGCCTCGAGGGATTCGAGGAAGCTTCGCACGTTGGCGATGCCTTCGTCCTTGGTGCGTCCCATCGGGCACGAGGCCTGGGTGGCGCAGTCCGTGATCCACTGTTGGAGGGAGGCATCCAGGCCGCGCATCTGCATGGAGGAGACTTCGTCGACGCTCAGGGAGGGGTCGAGGGCGCCGTCGAGGACGAAGCGTCCGACCTGGGCCGGGTAGAGGCCGGCGTAGGTGGCGCCGAGGAAGGTGCCGTAGGAGTAGCCCAGGAGGTTGAGCTTGTCCTGGCCGAGGATGGAGCGCACCATGTCGAAGTCGCGGGCGGCGCTGACCGTGTCGATGTGCTCGAAGATGGCGCCGGAGTGGTCGCGGCATCCTTGCGCGAATTCGCGCGAGTCTTCCTGCACTTCGGCGATCGCGGACTGCGGGGTGTCGGCGTCCGTGCCTTCGGTTTCGGAGCCCGCGTTGTATTTGTCCTTCTCCGCGTCGGTCATGCAGAAGACGGGGGTGGAGTCGCCGACGCCGCGCGGGTCGAGGGCGACGATGTCGTAGGCATTGACCACGGCCTCGCCGATGCCCTGGCCGGCGTAGTAGGGCAGCGCGGAGACGACGGCGCCGCCGGGGCCGCCGGGGTTGACGAACAGCGCGGGCGCGTCCTTCTTACCGGAGCGGTGGATGGCCAGCGCGAGGGAGATCTGGTCGCCGTCGGGGTTATCCCAGTCCAGGGGGGCCTTGAGGAAGGCGCACTGGTATTCGCTGGGGTCGGAGCTGTCGACGCCTCGGTAGCTGTCGAAGGTGCCGGGCGCGCACTTGCCCCACGTGATGCCCTGGTCGTAGAAGGCTTGGATGGAGCCGCCGTGGACGTCGATCGGGGCGGACGAGGCCGTGGCCGTCTGGGTGGGCGCGGGTCCCTTGCGGCGGTGGATACCGAAGTACCCGATAATGGTCAGGACGATCGCGACGACCGCGAGGATCGCGACGGCTGCGGCCGCGATGGAGCGTGTTTTCATGGCCCCGATTGTAACGGAGTTTACGCGCGGGGTTCCTATGCCTGCGGCCGCAGGGAGATCGCCATGTCTTCGAGGACGAGGAGGGGGTTGCCGTTGGCGACCAGGCGCTTGCGGGCGGTTTCGATGTGGTCGACGCGCGCCAGGGTCTGGCGGGGCGTGGAGTCGTCGGCGATCTGGCGCACGAGGTCGGTCAGGTCGGTGTTGATGAGGTCGCTGTCGCCGCCGACCTGGACCATGAGGACGTCGCGGTAGATGGCGAGCAGGTCGATGAGGGCGCGGTCGATCGCGTCGGTGAGGGCCCGCTTGGAGCGGCGCTTTTGGTCTTCCTCGAGCTGGCGGATCATCGTGCGCGAGGCCTTGGTGGCGTTCTCGCCTTCCTCCATGCCCAGCTGGCGCATCAGTTCGGCCTTTTCGCGGGCGTTGCGTTCGCTGACCTGCGCGTCGGCCTGTGCTTTGGCGGTTTCGAGCAGGCGGTCGGCCGCCATGACGGCCTCGCCGACGCTGCGCACGGAGGCTGGCGCGGTGATGATGTCGCGGCGGCGGGCACGCATCTGGGGGTCGCGGGCGAGGGCCCGGGCCAGCCCGATGTGGGACTGGGCGGCGCGCGCGGCCTCGAGGGCGACCTCGGGGGAGGCGACGCCCTCGCGCACGAGCAGGTCGGCGACGGCGGCCGCGGTGGGGATGCGCAGGCCCAGGTGGCGGCAGCGCGAGCGGATCGTGGCGATCATGTCCTCGGGGCTGGGGGCACACAGGAGCCACACGGTGTGCTCGGGCGGCTCCTCGATGGCTTTGAGCAGCGCGTTCGCGCCGGATTCGCCCAGGCGGTCGGCGTCCTCGACGACGATGACGCGCCACAGACCCTGGGAGGGCGAGGACTGCGCCTGGAGCACGAGGGAGCGCGCGGTGTCCACGTTGATGATCGAGGTTTCGGTGGCCGCGAAGAGAACGTCCGCGTTGGTGCGGCCCATCGTCGTGCGGCACCCGGGGCACGCTCCGCACCCGGGGGTCTCGCCGGTGCACTGGAGGGCTGCCGCGAAGGCGCGGGCTGCGACCGAGCGGCCGGATCCGGGCGGGCCGGTGATAAGCCAGGCGTGGCTCATAGAGCGCGCCTCGTCGGTGGCACGCCCGCTGCCCCGGGAGGCGACGATTGCACGGGCGGACGCCGCGGCCTCGCTGAGCTTAGCGACCGCCGCGTCCTGTCCGACCAGCGAGGACCAGACGCTCATCATTCATCCCACAGCGCGCCCTGGGACTCGCCCAGGGCTCCCACCATGGTCGCCGGCTTACGCGAGGACCGTTTCTCGGTGCTGCCCTTGTGCGAGGCCTTGGCGGCGCGGTGCTTCCGGGTGGCGGCTGTCGCGGGGGTGTCAACGAGGACGGGTTCTGCCTCGTCGGTGGCGGTTTCCTCGCCCGCGGTGTCGGGGGCCGAGGCCTCGGGGGTGTCGGTGGGAGAGGCTTCCTCGGTCGACGCCTCGGAGGAGGCAACCTCGGGAGCGGTATCCTCGGTCTCAGCGGGAACCTCAGCAGGAGCGTCAGCAGGAGCATCAGCGCCAGCGCCCGCGACGGTCACCGATCCGGCGGAGCCGTCCACGGCCTCGTCGATGGTGGCCACCCCGCCGTCGAAACGCTCGACGAGGACGCCGCGGATCTCGGAGAAGACCTCCTCGATCGTGCCGACCGCGTCGATGACGACGATGCGCTCGGGCTCGGCGTCGGCGAGTCGCAGGTACTGGTGGCGCACGCGCTCGTGGAAGTCCATGGACTCGCGTTCCATGCGGTCCGGGGCGTCGGTGCGGCGACGGGCACCCACCTCCGGGGGCAGGTCCAGCAGGAAGGTCAGGGAGGGGTACAGGCCGCGGGTCGCCCAGGCGCTCAGGGAGGCGATCTCGTCCACGCCGAGGGAGCGGGCGGCGCCCTGGTATGCCAGGGAGGAGTCGATGTAGCGGTCCCCCAGCACGACGGCGCCACGCTCAAGGGCGGGGCGGATGACCGTGGCGACGTGGTAGGCGCGGTCGGCGGCGTACAGGAGGGCCTCCGTGCGCGCATCGACGTCCTCGGGGCCGTTTTGGACCAGGCGGCGGATCTCCGTGCCCAGCTCGGTGCCGCCCGGCTCGCGGGTGACGATGACCTCGCGGCCACGGCTCTCGAACCAGTCGCGCACGGACTGGATCTGCGTGGACTTCCCCGAGCCGTCGCCGCCTTCGAAGGTGATGAACACTCCTCGCGCTGCCATCAGCTGTCCTTCTTCGTCGCGGCCTTCTTGGTGGCCGTCTTCTTCGCCGCGGCCGTCTTCTTCGCCGCGGTCGTCTTCTTGGTGGCCGTCTTCTTGGCCGCGGGCTTCTTCGCGGCCGTCTTGCGGGTGCGCTTGGGGGCGGGGCCCTTGGCGCGCTTGTCGGCGAGGAGTTCGTAGGCGCGCTCGGCCGTCAGGTCCTCGACTGTCTCGGCGCGCGGCACCGTCACGTTGGTCTCGCCGTCCGTCACGTAGGGGCCGAAGCGGCCATCCTTGACGGTGACCTTCTTGCCCGAGATCGGGTCCTCGCCGAACTCGCGCAGCGGCGGGCGGGCCGCGCCGCGGCCGCGCGTCTTGGGCTGGGCGTAGATGGCCAGGGCCTCGTCCAGGGTGATGGTCAGCAGCTGATCCTCCGAGGCCAGGGTGCGCGAGTCCGTGCCCTTCTTCAGGTAGGGGCCGTAGCGCCCGTTCTGCGCGGTGATGACGTCGCCCGAGGCCGGGTCGGTGCCCACCTCGCGCGGCAGGGACAGCAGCTTCAGGGCATCCTCGAGGGTGACCGTGGAGATGTCCATGGTCTTGAACAGGGACGCGGTGCGAGGCTTGGCGGCGCTCTTCTTCGCCTTCTTCGCGCCCTCCTCGGCACCCTCGGCCGCCTCGGGCAGGACCTCGGTGACGTAGGGGCCGTAGCGGCCGTCCTTAACGATGATCGTGTGACCGGTCGCGGGGTCGACGCCCAGCTCGCGGCCGTCGTCGGCGGCGCGCGCAAAGAGCTGGTCGATCAGCTCGTCCGTCAGCTCGTCGGGGGCGACCTCCGGCGGCACGTTCGCGCGCGTCCCGTCGGCCTTTTCCATGTAGGGGCCGTAGCGGCCCACGCGCAGCGTCACGCCGCGACCCAGGTCGATCGAGTTGACGGCGCGCGCATCAATGTCGTCGCCCAGGGAGGCCACGTCGTGGCGCAGGCCGCCGTGCTCGCCCGTACCGTCGGAGCCGAAGAAGAAGCCGGTCAGGAACTCCGTGCCATTCTCCTCGCCAGCGGCGATACGGTCCAGGTCGCCCTCCATCGAGGCCGTGAAGTCGTAGTCGACCAGGTTCGCCAGGTTCTCCTCGAGCAGCCGCGTCACGGAGAAGGCCAGCCACGTGGGCACCAGGTACTGGCCGCGATGCGTGACGTACCCGCGGTCCCCGATCGTCTGGATGGTCGCCGCGTAGGTGGAGGGACGGCCGATGCCGAGTTCCTCCATGGTCTTGACCAGCGTGGCCTCCGTGTAGCGGCCCGGGGGCTGGGTCTCGTGGCCGTCGGGGGTGGCCTCGGTCAGCGTCGCGGGATCACCCTCGGCGACGTCGGGCAGGGTCTTCTCCGCGTCGTTCTTTTCCGCGTCGTAGCGGCCCTGGTCGCGGCCCTCCTGGTAGGCCAGGCGGAAGCCCGGGGAGGTGATGACCGTGCCCGAGGCCGAGGACATCACGTCGTGGCGCTTGCCGTCGACCTCGATGCCGGTGAGCACGCGGATCGTCGCCGTGTAGCCAAGAGCGTCGGCCATCTGCGAGGCGACCGTGCGCTTCCAGATCAGGTCGTACAGGGCGAGCTGCTGCTTCGAGAGGGAGCCCGCCACCTCGCCGGGTGTGCGGAAGTGGTCGCCGGCCGGGCGGATCGCCTCGTGCGCCTCCTGCGCGCCCTTCGACGTGGTGCCGTACAGGCGCGGGGACTCGGCCACGGCCTCGGCCCCGTAGAGCTGGGTGGCCTGCTCGCGGGCGGCGTGGATCGCCTGGCTGGACAGGGCCGTGGAGTCGGTACGCATGTAGGTGATGTAACCGGACTCGTAGAGGGACTGGGCGGTGCGCATCGTCGAGGAGGCGTTCCAGTGCAGCTTGCGCGAGGCCTCCTGCTGGAGGGTGGACGTCGTGAAGGGGGCGGCCGGGCGACGGCGGTAGGGCTTGCGGGTCACCGAGTCGATGACCGAGGCCGGGGCGTCTTCCAACGCGCGGGCGTAGGAGCGGGCGGTGGCCTCGTCCAGGTGGAGGACGCCGGCCTTGGCCGCCTTCGCGCTCAGCTCGCCCTTCTCGCTGAAGTCAGAGCCGGTTGCGATGGCGTGGCCGTCCACGGAGGCCACGCGCGCGCCGAAGGCCTGGCCTGCCGACGTGAAGGCCGTGTCGATCGACCAGTACTGGGCGCTCACGTGCGCCATGCGGTCGCGTTCCTTGGCGACCACGAGGCGCGTGGCCACCGACTGCACGCGCCCCGCCGACAGGGACGGGCGGATCTTGCGCCACAGGAGGGGCGAGACCTCGTAGCCGTAGAGGCGGTCGAGGATGCGGCGCGTCTCCTGCGCGTCCACGAGGTTCGTATCCAGGTCACGCGTGTTGTCGAGCGCGCGCTGGATCGCTTCCTTCGTGATTTCGTGGAACACCATGCGGCGCACAGGAACCTTCGGCTTGAGCACCTGCAGGAGGTGCCACGCGATGGCCTCACCCTCGCGGTCCTCATCGGTTGCGAGGAAGAGTTCGTCGGACTCCTTGAGGAGCTTCTTAAGTTCGGTGACCTTTTTCTTCTTGTCCGGGTTCACCACGTAATAGGGCGTGAAGCCCTCGTCGACGTTGACGGCGAAGCGGCCGAATGGCCCCTTCTTCATGTCCTTGGGCAGCTCGGAGGGCTGCGGGAGGTCGCGAATGTGGCCGATGGAGGCGGTTACGTGGTAGTCGGGACCCAGGTACCCCTCGATGGTGGCTGCCTTCGCAGGAGACTCCACGATCACGAGCTTCGTCGCTGACATTACCTGTCCCTTCCCCGTTACTTCCCCAGTATTTGTAGCACCTCGTCGGCGAATCCACGCTCCGAGGTATCTTGGAAGGACCTTACCGCGTCCCACCCACATCTGTGTACCAAGGCCATCTCCGCGCGTCTCACGCCACTCGGTTTGACATTGACGAGGCCGTGGCTGATTCTCGCGCGCGTGCGCGACCGGCGCACTCGGCCACAAACGGCGTTTCACCTGGGTTCCGGGACGAGAGGCACAGTGCTAACAAAATTAGACCGTTATGATCAGATTCATGAGTTCTCGTCACACAGTGCCTGATGCTCAGCCAGTGTCGGCTGATCCTCCGTCGCGCTCATCGCGCCCGTTCCTGCGCCGAGCATGGATATGGATCGTGGCGTTCATCGTTCTGGGAGCCTTCGCACTCCTATATGTCATGAGCGATTCACGGCTGGTCACCGCAGGAGCCACCCCCGGCTATCGCGGGGCCGCGCAGGACACCGGCTACCTGGCCGATGGCTACGCAAACGGCGTCGGCGTTGCTTGGCAGATGAACGCGGCGGACGCTGGTCTGGACCGCATCGACGACTACGCAGCGGCCGACGGACGCCTCTTCCTGGTGGGCTATCGCGGGAGCCAGCGCGTCGCAATCGGCTACGACGCGAGCAGCGCGAAGCCGCGCGAGCTGTGGCGTACCAACCTCACCGACGACGAGCCCGGCAGCTACTGGTGGGAGGGGGACCTCCTCGTGGGCAACACGCTGGTGTCCGTCGCGGACGGAACAACGACCACGGGCTGGCCGACGCCGACCGCCCGCTTCGATCACTCCTCGTACTCGCGCCCCACGCTCAGCGGGTGGACGAGCGCGCCCGTGGGGTCCGTGCGCCTCAACTGCCCCGACCCCTCCACCCTCCAGTGCGAGGCCTGGGATAAGAACGTGACCCGCGCGTGGGATTTCGACGCCTCGCGCGGCGACTTCCCCACGACGGATAAACCACTGGAGGGGTGGGTTCCGCTCAGACGCACGACGTACGCGATCTCCCGTGTGGAGACCCGCGACGCAGGGGCTCTCGTGGGATTCCTCAACGTCAACACGGGCGAGCGCGTCGGCGTTGACGCCATCAACGAGGCCTGCTCCCCCATCGAGATCCGTGGCCTGACCGAGGAAGATCGCTGCCCACTGACGGGAACGGGATCCTTCAAGGTCGCGATCATCCGAGCCTCGGACGGGTGGCTGATCGGCGACGAGGATGGAAACGTGGCGACCGTGGCCCCCGACGGGTCCAACGCACAGCTCTTCCCGATGAGCAGCGAGGCGATCGAACGCCTGCGCTACCTGGAAACCTACTCGGGCACAAGCCAGCCTACGCCTCCCACCACCGAGGAGCTGATGGCCTACGCCTCGACGGGCGCGCACCCCTGGGAGACGACGATCAGCCTGACCCCGGCCACGTCAGACTCGTTCAATGCCGCCATCACAATCAACGATCGCGATCCCATCGTCACCTCACAGAGCATCTTTCCCAGTTCGAGGAATTCCCCTGAGACATGGTGGCGCCGACCGGCCATCAGCCGCGACACCTCCGTCATCCTGCTGGCCTCCATCGACCAGGAGAAACCCCATTCGCAGTCCAAGCTGCCCGAGGCGCGCCCTCTGCTGCTGAACGTTACGGCGCATGAGGACGCGCCCGCCCCGGCCTCGGCCCTCAACGAGTACGCGGTCCCGGCGTGGAACGACTACCAGGCGACCGAGGCGATCCCCCTCTTCGACGACCTCATCATCGCCCGCATATCCCCTGAGACATCACCGTGGTACAAGCGCTTGCTTGGCCTGACTCCTTCCTCCGGCGACCACATCGTCGGCTTGATCCCCACCACCAACACCACCCGGAGCACGCAATGACATCCACCGCCTCCCACCGCCCGAACAGGCGCCGGATCGGCACCACCATCGGCGCTGCGCTCGCGGCGGCCGCATTCCTCGCGGCTTGCACGGGAACGCTCCCCACCCCCGGAGCCTCGGACTCCTCCAGGTCCGCCCAGTCCACCGGATACTCGGGACAGGCCCTGCCCTCCAGGTTCCTCTCGACCGACTTCTCGGGCGGCTTCGAGGTCGCCTGGGAGATGAGCGCCACGGACCTGGGTGCCAACGAGACGGTCGCGACGACCGCGGTCGTCGACGGGACTCTCGTCGCCCTCACCGGACCCTACGGCTCGGAGCACACCCTCATTGGCCTCGACGTCAGCGGGCCGACACCCACCGTCCTATGGACCCACCAGTTCACAGGCGAATACCCAATCGTCCTGGCGTGGGGCGACTCGCTCGTCGCCGGAAACCAGACGATCCGTGCCTCGGATGGGACCGTCACCGCGACGTGGCAGACACCGCTGCCCAGCGAGGCCAGCAGCTACATGCCCGGCCAGCCCCTCCTGCTGGTCGGCGAGCACATCGTCGACCAATACGAGCCGCGCATCGTCCCCGTGGCCTGGCCCCTCGCCGTCACCTGCCTGGAGTCAACGAGCTCCTCGGGCCGACACGGCGCGGACTACGACTGCGCGGGCTGGCGCCAGGACGGCACCCAGGCATGGACGTACACGGCGACCAGCACCTATTCCAACACGTCGCTGCCCGGCTTACCCTCACATACACGCGCCGCCAACGGGTACATTCCGATCTCCCGCACCGGCTCCGCAGACATCGCCCCCATCTCCCAGTACCTGCGCCTGGAAGACGGGACCATCACGGAAGGAGCAACCCTTGAGGCGCGCCACTACCTCATCGCCAGCGACGGCTACATTTCCAGCGGCGTGACGAACAGGCAGCCCCGCGAAACCGCGCTGGTGACCGTCTCGCCAGACGGGACCGAGCAGTCGACGAGTGCCGTCGCCTCCACGGCCATGCCCCCCGAGGATCTGGCCGCCCTCCTGTGCTGGTCGGAAGACGGCACCGAGATCATCCCCACGGTCGAACAGGCCACCGAAACCATCGCCACCGGCCAGGCCCCCTGGGCTACCCTGTGCGCCACGCGCAACGGAATCGGCTCCCTCTTTGCGATCACGGCCATCAACGGACGCGATCTGACGGTCACGAGCACGGACGGCAAGCCCATCAAGGGCGCCTACGCCACCGATTTAATTCCCTCGAGGGACGGGTCCCTCATCCTGTCGCGCGAGCCTGATGGCGCCGGTGAGAGCGACTCTGTCCTCCACCGCCCGCACAACCTCTACGCAGTTCCCTCCGGCAACCAGCTCGCGACCCTGGAGGAGTTCGGGGTTCACGGCGTCACCGCCGTGTACGAAGACCTCCTGGTCGCAGTACCGACCCCGAGCTACGCGACGCGCAACTCCCCCAGCCCCTCCCATCGCAAGGACACGGTCTTGATGGGGATCACGCCAAAGCGGGCGGGCTGAGTCGTCGTCATTGACGAGGCCTGGGTCCCTTGGGTGGCTCTGCTGCCGGTGCGTTCATCTCAGGGGTGGCGCCCTGGGCCCTTCACTGCGCACGTTAACCCTATGGGTGGCAGTGTGGGCAGGGCGCCCACACTGCCACCTCAAGGGCCCATCTGCGCACAAACGGGCGGGCACAACCACCTGTCGCGACCCCTCACGCGCGACGACCCACCACACCCGGCCACGGCCTCGTCTGGCCTGCGACGCCAGCGCAATTACCCGGTTGCTAGCGGATGCGGTTACGATCGAACCATGCGATTCCCAGACGATGAAGACTACAGGTGGGCGGGGGCGCTCAAGCGCCTCTGGTACCGGATCATCTGCCCCTTCACCTTCGGGGCACGACTGTGGATGGTGATAACCAGCATCATCTGCGCGCTCGCTGTCATGCATTCAGCGAACGGCTCGTGGGGCTATCACGGCCGCGCCCAAGACACAGGATTTCTCTCCGGGAACTTCGTCAACGGCGTGCGCCTGGCCTGGGAAATCGATGCAGCGGACGCTGGTTTGGACATCATCGACGACTACATCGCACGCGACGGCTACCTCTTCCTGGTGGGTTACAAGGGAAGCCAGCGGGTCGCAATCGGCTACGACGCCTCCCACTCCACCCCCCGCCAGCTGTGGCGCGTCGACGTCGACGACGAACCCGGCGTGCACTGGTGGGACGGGGACCTCCTCGTCGGCAATACACTGATCTCTCCGGCAGATGGGAAGGTCACAACTGGCTGGCCGTCGTCGGGTGATTCCCTGGCTGGGAACGCATATGCACGCCCCACTTCTACGGGATGGTCAAGCGCCCCCATTGGCCCAATCCGCCTGTACTGCCCTGATCTCTCCACCGGACGGTGCGAGGCCTGGGATAAGACCGCTACCCACGTCTGGGATTTCGACGCCTCCTCGGATACGATCCCTGACGCAGTTGCCCCGGTGAACGGCTGGGTGCCGCTGGTGAGAACAGACAAGTCGACGGACAAGAGTCTTCGAGACATGACGTATGGGCTGGCCGGATTCCTGAACCTGGAGACGGGCGAACGCACGGGGATCGACGCCATCGAGGAGGCATGCGGTCCCGCCGTCAAGGAGAATCACGACGGTACGACAACGTGTCGCTTGGTCCATCCAGACACACTCCGGCTACCCATCATTCGCAGCAGGGATGGCTGGATCATCAGCGACGGACTCCGATCAAGCTCCTCCAGCGCGAATGACTCCAACGTTGCCGCCGTCGCCCCTGACGGATCGAATCCGAGGGTGGGCACCCTGTCGTTCGAGGCAATGGAACGCATCGCTTTCCTGAACGTCCACGTGACGGACGATTCCGAACTGCCCACCACTGAGGACCTACTCCACTTCGCCGCCACGGGCGACCACACGTGGGAGGCTTCGAGCGCGGTGGTCTACACGTCGCCTGGCTCGGCCATGGCCTCGGTCATCATCAACGATGGCGAGCCGCTTGCCACCGATCGGGAGCTCTTTGAAACGTATTCGAGCGCGGCCACGTGGGCGCGAGGCATCGCCTATAGCCGTGACGCATCAGTGGCATTGATCCCCAAGTCCACGAGGGACGTCAAGGATTACTACACGCCACTCCTCGTTGACTCGGCGGCGGCCGCGGCAGACTGGAGCAGGCCTGATAAGGGCGAGTATTTGCTAAAAAACTCCGCAGTCCCCGGATGGCGCACCCTGCAGGTTTCATCCGGCACAGTTCTCTTCGATGATCTCGTCGTCGCCCGCATATCCCCTCAGACATCACCGTGGTACAAGCGCTTGCTTGGCCTGGCTCCTTCCTCCGGCGACCGTATCGTCGGCCTGACCCCAGCCCCCGGACCGATGAGGAGCGTTCGATGACTGCCCCGGATAGTGCGCGCAACTTCCTTGTTTCCGTGCTTGGTTTTATCCGCGAGAGGAAGCTTCTCGTCGCCGCCATCGCCGTGGTCCTCGGGATCGGCCTGTCGTGGCTGATCCATCTCCCCACCGGTTACTCCGGTCACGCCCACCCCTCGCAGGCCATCTCCACCGATTTCTCCTCCGGGTTCTCCGTCGCCTGGGAGATGACGAGCAAGGACCTGGGCGTCGATGGGCCGGTCGTGGCCACCACGAGGGTCGATGGGGTGCTGGTCGCGGTCACCGGCAAGAAAGATGGGTCGTCGAAAGGTGCGACAACGTTCTCCGGGACGCTCATCGGCATCGATCCGAGCGGTTCCACTCCTACCGTTCTGTGGCGCCACGAGTTCAACTCTGAGAGTGGCACACTCTTCACCTGGGACGACTCGATCATTGCGGGTGGTGAAACTATTCGGGCATCCGATGGCACAGTCACCGCGACCTGGGATACTCCCCTGCCCACCACTGTCGGGTACGACCATGATCGCGGTTCCCCACGCGTCTTGTTCCCGCGCCCATCGTGGGGTGACGGCGGGAGCTTTGTTCCCATCACCTCGTCCGTCGTGGTCACCTGCACGCCCATCAACGACTCGAGGTCGGGCGATCGCAATGAGGGCCCCTCGTGCACGGGGTGGCACAAGGACGGCACCCAGGCCTGGAACTACGCGGTCACGAGGAACGCCGATGGGCAGACGGTTCAGCCAACCGGTGTCGCCACGGTCGACGACCATCTCATCGTCGGGCACTCTGAGAACGATTATGATTTGTATGTCGATTCGTTCCTCAGCCTCGTCGACGGCTCCGTCACGGATCTCGACGTGCCCTTCTCTGGTCGCATCAGCATCGACAACGTCTACGCGACAAGCGATGGCTGGATCATTAACGGGATGGGTTACTCTCAGCTTGAAGACGGCGACATCGCCGTCTTGAACCCAGACGGCAGCCTCCGCGAGATGGTGACGCTGACCACCAACTCACTAGGGTGGAGGACACTCATCACCACCACGTGCACGGATACCGATGGGCTTGCAGTTCTTCCCACAGCCGAGCAGGCCCTCACGGCCCTCCGCACCGGGCACGGCTGGACACCCATGTGCAGCGGTATTGTCACTCCCCGATCCGGCTCTGACCTCACCACTCTCAACGGCAGGAGCTTCTTAGCCGCCGACAAGGACGGAACACCCACCTACACGGATTACGAACAAGGGGCATTCTTATCGGCTGACGGCTCACTGATCCTCGGCATCCAGTCGATAGAGAGCGACAAGAAGAACTCCACCAAGGAAGAAGCTCCAGCCTTGTACTACTCCCGGTCAGGCGTCAAGATCGCCTCGCTCTCGCAGGTTGGAGCAAGGACCGCGCAGCCCTTCTACGATGACCTGCTTATCGCGACGCCCGTCCCTCAGCGCAATTTCTTCCTGCGTTACCTCGGCGGATACCCCCACCCGGACACGGTCCTCATGGGGATCACGCCGAGGCGGGCGAGCTGAGTCGTCGTCATTGACGAGGCCTGGGCCCTTCGCGCTGCCACCCGCGCTCCGCGAGAACGGACGTGACCCGCGCAAACCCGGCCCCGGCCTCGTCTGGCCTGCGACGCCAGCACAATTACCCGGTTGCTAGCGGATGCGGTTACGATCAGGTCCATGAGATTCCCAGACGAAGACGCCTACAGGTACGCGGGTGGATTGAAGCGCCTCTGGTACAAGATCATCTGCCCCTTCACCTTCGGGGCACGCCTGTGGATGGTGACAACGTCGATCCTGTGCGCCCTCGCGGTCATCCAGTCGGCGAACGGCTCGTGGGGCTACCACGGCAGCGCCCAGGACACCGGATTCCTGTCCTCCAACTACATCAACGGAGTGCGCCTCGCCTGGCAAATCGACGCGGCGGACGCGGGCCTGGACCGCATCGACGACTACATCGCGCGCGACGGCCACCTCTTCATCGTCGGCTACAAGGGAACCCAACGCATCGCCATCGGCTACGACGCCTCCTATTCCACCCCGCGCCAGCTGTGGCGCACCGACATCAACGACGACGAGACAGACGTGCACTGGTGGGACGGCGACCTCCTCGTCGGAAACACGCTGGTGTCCGCAGCGGACGGTCACACAACTACCGGATGGCCTACCTCGGGAGTTCGCTACGGAGTTTCCCCCTACGAACACCCTTCGCACACCGGCTGGTCAAGCGCCCCGATCGGCCCGATCCGCCTCTACTGCCCCGATCTCTCCACCGGACACTGTGAGGCCTGGGATAAGACCGCAACACACGTGTGGGACTTCGACGCATCCAGCGGCTCCTTCCCCGACACCGTGACTCCCGTGGACGGCTGGATCCCCATCGTCCACGCTGATCATCTTTCGAGGTATCAGCTGACCGGATTCAGCAGCACGTTTCTGCGCGGATTTCTGAACCTCTCGACCGGTGAACGCACCGGAATCGATGCCATCAAGGAGGCATGTGGTCCAGCAACGACCGAACTCGATGACGGAACCACGTCGTGCCGTATCACATTCCCCTACATTGGCGCACCGCCCATCATCCGCGCCCAGGACGGTTGGGTGATCAGCAGCGGGTACATGCACGCAGCCACGGTCGCGCCCGACGGATCGGATGCGCAGGTCGTCACTCTTACGCAGGAGGCCGTCGCGCGCATCAACTACCTGAGCACCTATCCACAGACGAAAGCCTCACTACCGACGACCGAACAGATCGTGCACTACGCAGCCACAGGAGACCACTCGTGGGACACAACAATCACGCTCACCGAGGGCTCGGCGATCATCGTGAACGACAGCGTCACGCTGGCTACGTATCAACAATACCTTGACGTTTTATCCTACGACGCGTCGTGGTGGTGGGCTGCGCCCGCGATCAGTCAAGATACTTCTGTCCTGCTCATACCTCATCTCAAGGGTGCTTCGTCCAGCGACCATGACCTGGACTCGTGGCACCCTTCACTCATCAACGTATCGGCTGCGGCGCAGGCGTCGACACTGCCCACAACATCATCCACTTACAGGCTGAGTAACGATGCGGTACATGGCTGGAACAACCTCGGGGTTCGCTCGGCAACTCCACTCTACGACGACCTCATCGTCGCCCGCATATCCCCTGAGACATCACCGTGGTACAAGCGCTTGCTTGGCTTGACTCCTTCCTCCGGCGACCACATCGTCGGCCTGACCCCAGCCCCCGGACCGATGAGGAGCGCCCGATGACTCTCTCCAACACGCTGACCTCCGGGCGCAAGTCCCTCCCGATCCTCCTGCGCTGCCTCGCCATCGCACTGGCCGTCGCCCTCGTTAGCACGCTAGCCGTCAGCGCTTCCTGGCTCATGCACAGGCCGGTCGGGTATTCGGGCAACGCACGTGTCTCCTCCTTCATTTCCCCGGACTTCGCCTCGGGCTTCGACGTCGCGTGGGAGATGACGTCCGCAGAGCTGGGGACAGACGCTCCCATCCAAGAAATCGTGCAGATCGACGGAACAGCCGTCATCTTTGCCTCCACACGTGTATCCTCTGATGATCCACTTTCCGGGACACTCATCGGCATCGATGCGAGCGGACGTACTCCCACGGTCCTGTGGCGTCATGACATCCACAACGGCAACATGAATCTTCTGATCTGGGAGGACTCTATCGTCGCCGGTGACGAAACAATACGCGCCGCTGATGGCGCAGTCACCGCTACCTGGGAGACGCCCTTACCCACGACCATGAGGTTTGGGTACTACGCGAACCCGGCAGTTCCTGCAACACTCGTGGGTAACGTTCAACCCATCAGAGAAGGGTCACGCTTTGTGCAAGTGACGTGGCCTGTCGCGCTCGTCTGTGCACGAACCGACACGAGATACTCATTCGCTGTCCCAACGACGCAATTCACTTGCACGGCGTGGCACAAAGACGGTAGCCAGGCGTGGAGCTACGTCACGGGCGCAGAAGGAGACGAACAACGCGGCCCCATCACTACCCCCGCCGTTAATGGTTACATCCTCGTCGGCCGCCTCAATCAAGAACACAGGCGGTACGACGCCGACGGATTCTTAAACCTCGCTGACGGCACCTACACGCGCGGTGACACACAGGACGGCATCAATGCCACGATGCTATTCCCTGCGAGCGACGGATGGATCTATACCGCCTCATCTGGCCCCTATTGGCAAGATGAAGAGTTTGTCGTCTACAACCCGAACGGGACTGAACGCGAGCGCACTGCGCGCTCGCTCGGTTCCCGAGACTGGTTGAAGATCCTGCACATGACGTGCTGGGATACGACAGGGCACATCATCACCCCCACAGCCGAGCAGGCCCTCGAAACTCTCCGCTCAGAGGAGGTTTCCTGGGCTCCGCTATGCACACAACCACCGACCTATTCTGAAACGGACATCGGTTTCATCAACGGCAGGCCCCTGATGACGACGAACAAGGACGGCTCACCAAAGACGGATAGCTATCCCGATGATTCGATCCTCGCATCGGACGGTTCACTGATCCTGTCTCCATCCTCGACCTGGTCAGCCGACGAGCCGAGGCGGCATGCAACCTACGCGTCACAGCCCCTTTACTCCGCCCCCGAGGGTGTACTTCTGTCGAACCTCACCGAGGTCGGTGCCTACGGAGCCACCCCACTCTACGATGACCTGTTGATAGCGGAACCCAACCACCCCGACAGCTCCTGGCACCGATACCTCGGCACCTACCCCCACTCGGACACGGTGCTCATGGGCATCACGCCAAAGCGGGCGGGCTGAGTTTTCGTCATTGACGAGGCCTGGGCCCCTTGGGTGGCTCTGCTGCCGGTGCGCTCATCTCAGAGGTGGTGCCCTGGGCCCCTGACTGCGCACGTTAACCCTATGGGTGGCAGTGTGGGCAGGGCGCCCACACCGCCACCTCAAGGGCACAGCTGCGCACAAACGGGCGAGCACGACCACCTATCGCGAGCCGTCACGCACGACAACCCACCACACCCGGCCCCGGCCTCGTCGATCACCCGATAGGATCACACCATGAGATTCCCAGACGAAGACGCCTACAGGTACGCGGGTGGATTGAAGCGCCTCTGGTACAAGATCATCTGCCCCTTCACCTTCGGCTCACGCCTGTGGATGGTGACAACGTCGATCCTGTGCGCCCTCGCGGTCATCCAGTCGGCGAACGGACCCAGCGGCTACCACGGCAACGCCCAGGACACCGGCTACCTATCCCCCAACTACATCAACGGAGTGCGCCTCGCCTGGGAAATCGACGCGGCGGACGCGGGCCTGGACCGCATCGACACCTTCCGCGTTAGTGACGAATACATCTATCTGGTCGGGTATAAGGGGGCTCAGCGCAGCGTCGTCGCCTTCGACGCCTCCTATTCCACCCCGCGCGAGCTGTGGCGCACCGACATCAACGACGACGAGGAAGGGGTGAAATGGTGGGGCGATGACCTGCTCGTGGGCAACACCCTGGTGTCGACCGCTGACGGGTCGACGCGCTCGGATTGGCCGACCCCGGGCGTTCGTCTAGTGGGCTCCCCCTATCAGCATCCCTCGGGAGAGGGACCGAGCACGGGGCCGATCGGACCGGTTCGCCTGTACTGCCCCACCCCCTCGTCCGCTCCCTGCCAGGCCTGGGACAAGACCGGGACCCACGTGTGGGACTTCGATGCCTCCACCGGCTCCTTCCCCGACTCCGTCACCCCGCTGGAGGGCTGGGTGCCCCTACGCGCGTGGGAGCCATCGTCGACCGGCCCGGCCATGGGATATACGCTCGACGAGCTTACGGGCTTCCTCAACCTGGAAACCGGAGAGCGTGTCGGCCTGGACGCCATCGAGGAGGCGTGCGGGCCCGCCTCGCTGGACAAGTCCGGCGAGCCCTATTGCCGCATCACCGCGAAATATAAAGAGCAGCACCTCATCCTGCGTGCCTCCGACGGGTGGATCGTCGGCGACGACGTTGGATACATCGCGACCGTCGCCCCCGACGGCTCGAATCCGCAGGTGATGCACCTGGATGCACAAGCCTCGAGACGCCTCATATTCCTGCGGAGATTCCCCGATCAGGGATCCGCGCAGACCCCCACGATCGAAGAGTTCATGCACTTCGCCGCAACTGGCGAGGCGTCGTGGGATTCCTCGATCACCCTGTCACCGAGAGACCACGACACCGCGCTCGTCATCAACGAGCACACAAAGTTCAACACGGGCATGGGGTACTACGGAACTGACCCCGACAACCCCAGTGTGTGGCTGGGTAACCCCGCGCTCAGTAAGGATGCATCCGTCGTGTTGCTCCCCTACGTCAACGTGGCCCCCACCTCCTTTATCCCCAAGTACGAGTGGATCCCAGTTCTCGTCGACGTGAATGCGGCCGCCGATGCCACCAGCAACGCAGCCGATTCAGACAAGTACGCCATCAGTTCCTACGCTGTCCCCGGATGGGAGAACCTCCATATGCTTGCAGCGACGCCCATCTTCGACGACCTGATCGTCGGCTTCTCGTCGCCGGCCCAAGCCCCCTGGTACAAGCGCCTTGCAGGCTTGTCTGCAGCCCCCGGCGAGCGCATCGTCGGCCTGACCCCCACCCACAAAGCGTCAAGGAGCGTCCGATGAACCTCCCCAACAAGCTGACTTCCTTGCGCGAGGCCCTCCCCTCCTTCGTGCGCCGCCTCGCCATCGCACTGGCCGTCGCCCTCGTTAGCGCGCTAGCCGTCGGTGCCTCCTGGCTCATGCACAGGCCCGTCGGATACTCAGGCAACGCTCGGGTTTCCTCGACGCTTTCCCCGGACTTTGCCTCGGGTTTCGACGTCGCCTGGGAGGTGACGGCCTCGGATCTGGGTGTGAGTGGATCGCTGTTGACCTACGTGAAGGTCGACGGCTTTATCGTCGCCGTCTTTGGGGAGAAGGACCAGCCCTCCACGCTCGTGGGGCTCGACCTGAGCGGCAAGAAACCCTCGGTCCTGTGGCGCCGCGAGGTGCCGGACGTCGATTCGCCGATGTTCGCATGGGAGGACTCCGTCGTGGTCGCGGGACAGACGATCCGCGTCGCCGACGGCGAGGTCACGGCCACCTGGGACACACCGATCCCCACGTACATTAGCTCGTACTTCGACGATTTTAATAAGAAGGCCTTCATCAACGTGGGGGGCAACGAGGTCAATCCCGCAGACGGGGACTTCTTACGCGTGACGTCGCCGGTCATTGTTATCTGCTACCCGCGAGACAAGCCTGATGCCGTTCAGAACTTCGACTATCTGTGCCTGGGATGGAACAAGGACGGCACCGAAGCGTGGAGATATAAGGTGAACCTCTCCCCTGACGATCTTCAGGGTCCCGGCCTCCCGTTGCCCGTGACGGCGGTCGACGGCTACGTTCCCGTCTCCCGGAATTTCGGCTACGCGGATCAGCAGGTCGGCGCCTTCCTCCACCTGGCCGACGGAGTCCTCGTCGAGAGCGCGACCTACAATGCGGATGCTCTGGTGCCTGTTGCGGACGGATGGCTGCTGGAGGGAGGGACGGACGATCCCAGGCAGCGCCTCCTCGTCACGCTGGCCCCTGACGGAACCGAGGTCTCGCGTACTCGCCTCGCCGATCCACTCATGCAGCTGTCGGACCTCGACTTTGTGAAGTGCTGGGACGAAGATGGGCGTGTCGCGCGACCGACGAGCGAGCAGGCAGCATCCACTCTCACCTCTGGGGAGTTCCCCTGGGCGTCCGTATGCGTACAGAGGAATCAACACTCCAAAGAGGGTTTCTCCATGTTGAATGGCCATCGTCTGATGGCGACGAATGGAGCGGGCGGGGCTGAGAACGGCACCTATCCGTTGAGCCTAATCGCAGCAACGGACGGCTCTCTGATCCTCTCCCTGCCCCCGAAGGATAAGGACTCGACGGACAAGAACCCGCCGATGAACCTGTATGCCGCCCCCTCGGGGATCCAGCTGGCCTCGCTGGAGGACGTTGGCCTGCACGACGCAGTACCTTTCTACGACGACCTGCTCATCGCATCCCCCACGCGATCGGATTCGTGGCTTACTCGCTTGCGCTCCTTCCTGGGCTTCTACCCCCACCCGGACACGGTCCTCATGGGGATCACGCCGAAGCGGGCGGGCTGACCCCCAGGACGTGCGCTGACCCCCAGGACGTGCGCTGACCGACACCGACCCACGAGGCCGGCACTGAGTCGCAGGACGCGCACCGATCCACGAGGCCGAGGCCGGGACCCACGCAACCCGGCCCCGGCCTCGTCGAACACCCGATAGGATCACACCATGAGATTCCCAGACGAAGACGACTACAGGTGGGCAGGGTCGCTCAAACGCCTCTGGTACATGATCATCTGCCCCTTTACCTACGGCGAACGCCTGTGGATAGTCACCACATCGATCCTGTGCGCGCTCGCGGTCATCCAGTCAGCGAACGGACCCAGCGGCTACCACGGCAACGCCCAGGACACCGGCTACCTATCCCCCAACTACATCAACGGCGTGCGCCTCGCCTGGGAAATCGACACGGCGGACGCGGGCCTGGACCGCATCGACGACTACGTCGCACGCGACGGCCACCTCTTCATCGTCGGCTACAAGGGAACCCAACGCGTCGCCGTCGGCTACGACGCCACGCACTCCACCCCACGCCAACTCTGGCGCACCCCCGTCGACGACGAACCCGGCGTTCACTGGTGGGACGGGGACCTCCTCGTCGGCAATACCCTCATCTCACCAACCGACGGAACAACGACAACCGGATGGCCATCTCCGGGGATCCGTGTTGCCGACTCCCCCTACGAGCACCCGTCTATGCGCGGCAGGAGCACGGAAGCCATCGGCCCAGTCCGCCTGTATTGCACGAGCCCCGCGACGGTCCCCTGCCAGGCCTGGGATAAGAACGCCACCCACGTGTGGGACTTCGACGCCTCCACCGGCTCCTTCCCGGAGTCCGTAACCCCCGTCGACGGGTGGGTGCCTCTGCGTACGTGGATGGATGAGCACGCGGGACCCGCAATGGGCGAGTCGCTCGGTGACCTCACGGGATTCCTGAACGTGAACACCGGCGAGCGCGTCGGCCTGGAGGCCTTAAACGAGGCCTGTGCCTCCTACGGGCTCAACATCGACGGAAGCTGCCGAGTCGCCAACTCGTACACGCTGCGTGAACGCCTCGTACGCGCCGCCGATGGATGGGTCATCGGAGGCGACTATGGACTTGTCGCATCTATGGGCCCCGACGGCTCCAATCCTCAGGTCATGGTCATGACCGAACCGTCATCGGATCGCCTGGCGAACCTGCGCACGCTACCTGCCACGAACACCGACACCGCGCCCACGATCGAGGATTTGATGCGCTACGCAGCCACAGGCGAAGCCTCCTGGGAAAGCTCACTGGCCGTTGAGCCGAGGAAAAGGGTGGTCAACCTGGTCATCAACGATGAGACGAGCGTGCCCACGGGTCAGCTAATCTTCAGCGATGGTCTCAAAAACCCGAGCGCACTGCTGAGTACCGCCACCGTGAGCAAGGATTCCTCGCTCATTTTTGTGCCCTACGTCGAGTTAGATTCCCCTCCCGGTTCATCCGACGTGTGGGGTCCAGCTCTCGTTAACGTGGGGGCGGCTATCGATGCTGGCTCCCGGCCCTCAACTCGACTGTCAGACACATTATTGGGAGTCTCCACCGTCCACGGTTGGCGCAGCTATGGCCTGCTTGAAGCCTCTCCTGTTTTCGACGATCTCATCGTCGGACTCGCTTCACCATCATCTCCCTGGTACAAGCGCCTAGCCGCCCTGTCTCCTGCTCCCGGCGAGCGCATCGTCGGCCTGACCCCTGTACCGGACCCGATGAGGAGTATGCGATGACGCTAGCTGACACACCGGCTTCCCGACTCAGGTCCTTCCCTTCCTTCGTGCGCCGCCTCGCCATCGCTCTTGTCGTGGCGCTCGTCACTGCGGCGGCGATCTGCGTGTGCCACCTCACCCACCGACCCGTCGGCTACTCGGGCAACGCACGCATCTCCTCGTTCATCTCCCCCGACTTCGCCTCGGGTTTCGACGTCGCCTGGGAGATGACGGCCTCGGAACTGGGAGTGAGCGGACAGTTGTACTCTCACGCGAAGGTCGACAACACTCTGGTCGCGATCTTCAAGGACAAGGACCAACCCCCCACGCTCGTGGCCATCGACCTGCGCGGCACGCAGCCCTCGGTCCTGTGGCGCCGCGAGCTGGCCGAATCGAGTGCGCCGATCCTGACGTGGGACGACTCGATCGTCGTCGACGGACAGACGATCCGAGTCTCTGACGGCCAGGTCACGGCCACGTGGGAATTCCCGATCCCTGACTCCGTTGTCTCCGGCATCTCCGACAAAGGACTGCCCCTCCTCGACGTGGGACAGGACCTGGACAGAAGCGAGAAGATGAGTTTCGTGGCGGTGCAGTGGCCCGTGGCCGTCATGTGCCACGCGGGGGACATGACCAAAATGTTCCAGGATTACGATTACATGTGCCTGGGGTACAACAAGGACGGCACCGAGGCATGGCGATACGCCGCCGACGTCCGTGGCTTCGAACCCGAGAAGCCGGGCGTCCCCATGAACGTCCCCATGGTCAACGGATACGTCCCGGCCAAGCAAAACACCTTAGTTCCCGGGACTGACGTGAACCGTTTCCTCAATCTCCTGGACGGTAGTGTCACGGAACCCGTGTCCGCCGACTTCACCACCTTGACCCCGGTGACCGACGGCTGGGCGTTCAGCGGGACGATGGCCGATGACTCCGAGGCACCCGCCCTCGTGACAATCACCGCGAACGGCACTGAGGTCTCGCGCATCCCTCTGACAGACAACGCCATACGCATGAAGGGCCCCGACACCGTTAGGTGTTGGGACGAAATCGGCCAGACCATAACCCCGACGAGCGAGCAACTGGCGACAACCCTCATCTCGGGCGAGGTCACCTGGGCACACCTGTGCACGCATACGGGCGACAATGCCCTCCCCTCACGCATCACCGCCATCAATGGCAGGAGTCTGCACGTCACGAACAAGGCGGGAGGGGTCGATCGGGTCTCCTTCCCGAAGACAGCGGCCATCTCGACGGATGGATCCCTGATTCTCTCCACACCCCCGACACACGACGATCGGGAGGAACCCGCTCCTCCAGAGACCCTCTACGCCGTCCCCTCGGGCATTCCCCTGACATCGCTCGACGAGATCGGCGTGTCCGACGCATCCGTCTTCTACGATGACCTGCTTATCGCGACCCCCGTCCCCGAGCGCAGCATTTTCCTGCGTTACCTCGGCACCTACCCCCACCCGGACACGGTGCTCATGGGGATCACGCCGAAGCGGGCGGGCTGAGTTGTCGTCATTGACGAGGCCTGGGTCCCTTGGGTGGCTCTGCTGCCGGTGCGTTCATCTCAGGGGTGGCGCCCTGGGCCCTTGACTGCGCACGTTAACCCTATGGGTGGCGGTGTGGGCAGGGCGCCCACACTGCCACCTCAAGGGCCCAGCTGCGCACAAACGGGCGGGCACAACCACCTGTCGCGACCCCTCACGCGCGACAACCCACCATGCGGGCCAGTAGGTAGGCGTTTGCGGCGGTCGCGACCCCTCACGCGCAACGACCCACCACACCCGGCCCCGGCCTCGTCGCGCGGGCTCCAAACCCACGCCGCCGCTTGTGTGACGCACGGATCATCGGGCACAATCGTGACCATGTTAGAAAGCATCCTGTCCGCGATACCCCCGCCCGTCGCCTTCGCGATCCTCCTGGTTCTCCTGTGCCTGCCCTACGTCCTCATCACGAGCGCCATCGAGCGCGCCAAGGGCCTGCCCGTTCCGAAAGACGTGCAAGAAGCCGGCACAACCAAGGAGTGGAGGAAGCTCAACAAGCACCACGAGCTGACGATCAAGGGCTCGCGCAAGGCCCTGGCCACCGACGTCCGCGCGAGGCTCCTCGCCCCAGCGATGCCCTACGCCCTGTGCCAGGGCAACCCGGTCAACACCTTCACGCTGACGGACCCCACCTCCATGAAGCAGATGCTGCAGCGCGACTGGTGGCTCTCCGACCGCAACGGCCTGCTCACCCAGCTGTATTCCCTGCTCAAGGGCGGGCACAGAGAGGACTTCGAGAACCTGCGCAGGCAGTGCGCCCACCCCACCTGGGTATCGTCGACGCTCGCGCGCCTCGACAAGAAGGCCGACGAGGACACCTACGCGTGGGAGAAGCGCTGGCGCATCCACCGCCTGCTCAATAACGACCGACGCGTCCAGAGCGTCGACTTCGCCGCGTGGGACTTCATTCGTGCGGCCATGCTCACGCGCATCGGTGCCGGCCTGGGCTGGATCGGCGAAGAGGAAGCCTGCGACACCCTCGCGGTCATCAACCACGCGCTGCAACTGAGCTACTCCTCGTGGGACGAGGCCTGGGATGCCTTCCGCACAACCCGCTGGTTCTGGGCGGCCGAAGGACAGGCGCAGGAGGCCACCAACGACCTGCACGACCGCCACCGAGGCGAGATCCTCATCGGAAAGAATGGCCTGTGGACATCGATCCCCTGGAACGCCCCCTACCCCGCGCCCCGTTTCCTCATCCTCGACGCGCTCGCGCCCACGAAGCAGTTGAGCACGCTGTCGCGCCAGAAGCGTGAGCGCTCCTCGCGCTGGGAGCAAGAGCTCGACGACCAGACGACGCTGCGGATCGTCCCTCGACGCTGACGCACCTGCGGCCCCGGCCGAGCTCCACCACCCGGAAACCGGTCGGGGTCCGCGCGCTCAGCCCTGGCCTCGTCCCCACCCCACCCGCCTTGAGGTTGTGTGGGCGGCGTTTCATCGGGCACAATCGTGACCGTGATTGCGAATTTTGTGTCCGACATTCCCTTCCCCGTATGGTTCGCCATCGGGTGCGTCATCGTGTTTTTGCTGAATTACTACGTCAAGCAGGCGATCGCCCGCTCGAAAGGCGCCGTTCCCGCGCCGCGCGATGTGCGCAAGGCCGGCAAGGAAAAGGACTGGAACAAGCTCAACGAGCATCACACACCGAAGCTACGAGGCTCGCGCAAGGCCCTGGCGACCGACGCCCGCGCGCGGCTGCTCGCCCCGTCCTTCCCCTACGCCCTGTGCCACGGCAACCCGGTCGACGCGCTCGCAGTCACCGAGCCCGGCTCGACCAAGGACATGCTCGCGCGCGACTGGGGCATCACGAGCCGATCCGACCTGCTCCACCAACTCTATTGGCTCCTCCGGGAGGGACACCGCAAGGACTTCGGGCGCACGCGCGAGCAGTGCAACAATCCATCGTGGGTGAAAAACCGCCTGGCGCGCCTCGACGAGATTGCCGACAAGCAGACGGACGCGTGGGAGGAACGCTGGCGTATCCACCGCTTCCTCAATAACGACCGCAGCATCAACGACGTGGACTTTGGCGCGTGGGACTTCATCCGCGCGGCCATGCTGACGCGCTCCGGCGCGGCCCTCGGGTACCTGACGGACGAGGAGGCCTGGGACACCCTCGCTCTCATCAACCGCGCGCTGCAACTGAGCTACTCTTCATGGAACGAGGCCTGGGATGCCTTCCGCCTCACCCGCTGGCTGTGGGCCGCCGAAGGTGTGGAGCAGGAGGCAGAGAACGACCTGCACGAGCGTAACCGCGGGGAGTTCCTGATCGGCGCCAACGGCCTGTGGACAGCGATCCCGTGGGGCGCTCCTTCCGTCGCCCCTCGCTTCCTCCTGCTCGACGCGCTCGCGACCGAGGGCGACCTGCACCTGCTGTCGTACGCGAGGTGGCAGGACGCCTCGGCGTGGGAGCGTGAGCTCGACATGCAGGCCCGCACCCGCGCACCCCTGTCCATCGGCGGCAAGCCAATCGTCCAGTAGCAACACGCACCCTTGTAGGAGGCCGTAATGTCCGACCAGAACAAGCCTGTCTACAACGACGGCCACAAGCCCGGTGGGAACACCGGTTCTGTCCACGGCGAGGTCCCGCTCATCCGCAAGAAGGAAGACCTGACGCCCGAGCAGTACAAGCGCCAGCGCAACAACCTGATCTTCTCGGGCTTTCTTATCGTTGTCTTACTCGTGCTCACCTACTTCATCCTCTCCCTGAAGGACTCTCTGCTGGGTGGCGCCGCGTTCCTCGCCCCGGCCTCGGCGGTGTTCCCGCTGCTGTTCTGAGGATCTCTCAGTAGTCGCCGTTCCTCCCCCGCGAGCCCCAACGAGGGATCGCGGGGGAGAATTTTGTCCGGGTGTCCTCCCGCATTCATGTCGTCCGTCGGCAAGCCGTTAGTCTTGTGAGACATCCCCGGGAAGACGCCCCCATTTCCGTGCAGAACTGCCGCACCTGCGCGCCTTTGCCGGTATAATGTCCCCATGGACTCCTGACATAATGCCTCCCTGCCCCTCCTCCCCAAGGTGCATTATGTCCACGATTGTCTTTTCCCACGTCTTCTTTTCCTACGGCACGCTGCCCGTCCTCACTAACGTCTCCTTCACGTGTGGGCCCGCCGACCGCCTCGTCGTCGTCGGCCCGAACGGGATCGGCAAGTCAACGCTGCTGGCCCTCGCGGCGGGCCGACTCCAGCCGGACTCCGGAACGATCTCCGGCCCGGCACTCTCTGCGACCCAGCTAGTTCCCCCAATTCATCGGCCCGCGGCCACACGGTCAGCACCGGGAGTCCCTCTGGCGTCTCACCCTCCACTCGCGGGGGACAGGGAGTCCCGCACCGTCGCAGACCTCATCGATGCCGCCACGTCGTACACCCGAGAGCTGGCGGCGCGCTTCGACTTCCTCACCGAGCACCTCGCCCGGGACCCCTCTCCGCGCGACGAAGCGGAATACGACCGCGTCCTAGCGGCGATGATCACGCGGGACGCGTGGACCATCGACACGCGCCTCGAACAGACCCTTGAGGCTCTCGACCTAAGAGGCCTCGACCGCTCCCGCCCCCTCGCCACCCTCTCCCCGGGGCAGCGTGCCCGCCTGCGCCTGGCCCTCACCCTCATCGATCGACCGGAGGCCCTCGTCCTGGACGAGCCGACGAACCACCTGGACACTGACGGGCGCGAGCACCTGGCACACACAATCGACGACTGGCAGGGGCCGGTGCTCATGACCAGCCACGACCGGGCATTCATTGAGCGCACGGCGACGGCGCTGCTCGACCTGGATCCGACACCGTGGCGTGCGGTGGCAATCTCCAAGGGAGAGCCCGCGGACTTCGGGGCGTACAGGGTAGGAGGATCCTACTCGGACTACCTGCGCAACAAGGCCGCCGCACGCTCGCGGCACACCGCGATCCATGCGGATCAGCAGGCCGAGAAACGCCGACTCATATCTCACCAGCGGGATTCAACGGTGGTGGGGCATGCGCGCTTCAAACCCCGCACCGAGACGAGGATGGCGCAGAAGTACTACGCCGACCGCGCCCAAACTGTGTCGACGAGGCGCATCAACGACGATTCCCGGAGGCTGTCGGTTCTCGCGGCACACGAAGTCCCCAAGCCCCGCTATGACCAGGGCGGGTTCTCTTTCCCTCGCGCCATGAGGACCACCACGGGCGGGACGTCACCGCACCCACACGCAATGGGTATCGCCCTGGCCGTCCGCGGCGCGTCGGTGGAGGGACGCCTCGCGCCGACCTCCTTCGAGGTGCGCTACGGCGAGCACCTCCTCGTCGCGGGGCCCAACGGGTCGGGCAAGACCACCCTGCTGGAGTGGATCGCACGCGGGGCGCCCAGCGGGGCGCAAGGATGCATCGACGCCACCTCCGGGGTCGTACTCGTGCCCCAGGTGCTCCCGCGGCCCGGCGACCCCCTCATCCCCGAGAATGCGTGGCACCTGGGCATCGGAGAGGCCGGGAAGGGATTCGTTCCCCCAGCGGCGTGGAACCGGCCGCTCGGTGAGCTCTCCGCGGGAAACCAACGCAGGGCACAGCTGGCGTTCGCGGCGCGGGCCGACGCTCAGATCCTCGTGATCGACGAGCCCACGAACTACCTGGACCTGAACGCCCTGGAGTCCCTCGAAGAGACAATGCGCGAGTGGGAGGGAACCCTGGTTATCTCAACGCACGACGAGTGGCTGATCACCCGCTGGTGGGGCCGCCTCCATCGGCTCGACGAGAGACGATAGCGCTGAGGGCAGCCCCCGCTTCGCGCGCGAGGCCCGTCGGAGCATCCGGCAGAGCGTCGAGTGCGCGCAGGGCCTTGGCCATCGGCGGCAATCCGATCATCCAGTAGCAACACCCTGGAACACGGGACGTATAATGAGTCGTCAGTCCTGATACGCGAACCGCACAGTCCAGTAGGAAGTCTGGGCGATGCCTCGCATCCGTCGCTGCCCCGAGCAGAATCCAGCGTCATCGGGTCCACCTTGGTGTACCTGGAGACGAGTAATGAAGACGGAGTCCACACTATATTTCGATGGTCAGTTCTGGGTCGGTGTCATTGAGCGCCACGAGACCGACCGTGTTCGCGCCGTTAGAATCGTGTTCGGCGCGCAGCCCTCAGACGCGGAGTTCTACGAGTTCCTTCTCGCTCACGCTAACACTCTCCTGTGCCGCCTCGACGAGGCCGCTTGGACGCCCGATATGGCCCAACGCCAGACGACACACCACAACCCTAAGCGCACACAGCGCCAAGCGTCTCGCCTCGCTCGCCGCGCGCTTCCTTCCACTGCGTCACAGGCAGCGATTCAAGCGGAACGCGAACGCGCGGCACAAGAACGAGCTTCCACGACCAGGCAAGAGAAACGAAAGAAAGCTGAAGAGAAACGACGGCTCGCCCGCCTGAAAGCGAAAGCTCGCCACCGCGGCCACTAGCGGCCGTCCCATCGCCGCGTGATACCCTTCCCCTGTACCCCGACGGGGACTCCACTCGCGCCACGTCATTCCCACTGAAGAGAGCACTATGAGCTACGACTATATCCTCCACGTTTCAGATGTCGCCCGCTGGCCCGCGGCGCTGTCGAACCTCGGCAATCTCACACAACTCGGCTTGGCTCACGGGATCACCGTCATCGTGAACGGCACTGGGGTCTACGCGCTCCAGGGCGCGAACGACTGGACTGCTCAGATGGAGGCGGCGGCCGACGCTGGCGTGGACTTCTTCGCCTGTTCCAGGTCACTGGCCAACCACGAGTTCGTCGAGGGCACGCTGCCCGAGTGGCTGGGTCAAGTGCCCGCCGCCATCCCCGCAATCCGCGAGTGGACGAAGGACGGGGCCACGTACATCAAGCCGTGACAGGCAGCGGCCATCGCACGGAGTCACTGTCCCCCGCGCATCGCCATCCGGCTGGAGACACACACTCTCATCTCCTGTACAATGTTCTGTACATAGGCGAGCAGAGGAGCACCCATGAAGATCATGACCTACACCGAGTCGCGCGCACGCTACGCCGAGGTCCTCGACCAGGTCGTCAACGACCGCGAGGAAATCGTCATCACCCGACAGGGGCACGAGAGCGTCGTCATCATGGCGCTCGACGAGTACGAGTCCCTCATGGAGACCGTCTACCTCATGCAGTCCCCCGCGAACGCCCGCCACCTGCGCGAATCGATCGCGCGTCACCGCGCAGGTGAGGGCGTCGTCCACGACCTCATTGAGCTCGACGAGGACTGACCATGCACATCACGTGGGACGAGGAAGCCTGGAACGACTACGTCTGGTGGCAGTTCGAGGATCGCAAGACCCTCAAGCGCATCAACGCCCTCATCAAGGACATTCAGCGCAACGGGAACGATGGGATCGGCAAGCCTGAACCCCTCCGCTACGAGTTCTCGGGGTACTGGTCGCGCCGGATCGACTCACGGCACCGCCTGATCTACCAGATCAGCGACGACGGCAAAGCCCTCTGGATCATCTCCTGCCGCTTCCACTACGGCCAGTAGCAACCTACGCACCTGAGGCACCCGTCGCTCATCTACCCCCGCTGTGCTCGGACCGCGCCGAGCGCCTCTGCCGCCTCGCGGGCGAGACCCGTCGGAGCGTCCGGCAGAGCGTCGAGCGCCCGCAGCGCCTGAGCAAGGGCGCTTGATCCTTTCATCTTGGGGCGCAGCGCCTCGGGCACGGGCACACCCATGCCGTAGTCGCCCGCGAGCGCCACCAGGGCCTCGACCAAACTGTTGGAGGCCCGCACCCCCGACAGGGAGGGCAGCAACGCCGCAATGGTCTGCGCGACGCGGTAGCCTGCCAGGGCAGAGACGGACGCACAGTCGGTGAGCGTCTGGGCAACCCGCCCGGGACCGAACCACCCGTTGCGCAGCAGGTAACCGAACTCATCAGCCATGGCCGCCGGGTCGTATCGGCCGGTGTCGGCGAGGCTCGCGATAGCCTCGGCGGTGATCGCCCGGTAGGGTGCCTGCGCGGCGGTGGACGCCCACGCCAGGGCCGAGTAGGTGGGCGCACCCGGCGCCCGCCACCCCTCCCCCAGCGCGCGCACGATCACCTCGAAGGGCGCAATCACCTGCGGGAACTTGACAAAAGCCCCCTGCAGGACAGGCATTGCGTGGGCGGCCAGAATGTCCGGGTTGTGCTGGAGGGCCCAGGCAGCCCACGCGTAGGCGACACCGCTCGCGCGATAGTCCCCGGATTCCAGGAGACGCCCGGTGAACTCGGGGGCAACCCCGGCGACGTTGGCGAGGGCACCCGCCAGCGAGTCCTCGCCGGTTGCCAGGATTTGACCGGGGATGACCCACGTCTCGTGCATATCGTCGGTCTTGTCGTAATCGCCGCGCACGACGCGAACCGGCTTCTGGTAGGGGGCACGGATGATCTGCCGCTCCCACTGCACATCCATGGGTTCGAGCGGCTCGGTCAGGATCGGGTCGAAGCGGTACGCGTCCTGACCGTTCGGCTTGTCGTAGGGCTTGTCCCCCAATGCAACACGCAGCTGCTCGTGCAGGAGACGGACCGGGCCTCTGTGCTGGTCCCACTCGCTGCCCTTGCGCCGGTAGCCGCGGAAGTGCCCCGCCTCGGGCGCGTCCTTGACCTCCACATCGTGCAGGAGGCGCGAGGCCAGGTAGGACAGCTGGTTGGCGCCCTTCCAGTTGGGGGCGCTCCGCCAGTATTTGGCGAGCAGCGCCTTGTCGGCCTCCGCCAGCTCGATGCCCCCACCGCTGATGCGCGTCAGGAGCGCGGGCAGGGCGGCACCCGCGGCCGCATCCTCGAAGAGGGCGTGCAGCGCCGCGACGACCGCGTCGTTATCGTCGGGCAGCTCGGCAACCCATTCGGCGCGCGGCAAGTCGGCGGCGGGGGCGTCCGGGAACGTCCACGAGGCCTGGGCCCCCACCCCGGTTTCGCTTCCCTGGGCGCTCGCACCGGGGGCGGCCGTACCCGCGGGCCCAGCCCCGGCCTCGTCCGCGCAGTCATCGGAAGCGTCGGGAGCTACGACGAGCGCGGCGGCCCGGTCGCGCAGGTCGAGGGGGAACTCAGCCTCAGCAACCACGTCACTGACGGCGGGGGCGCACTCGGGGTGGGCCTTGACGAGGGCGGCGAGCAGGCGCAGGTGCGCGCGCAGCAGCTTCTTCTCGGAGCGGGCGAGGACCTGGGCGCTGACCTGCACGAGCGCGTCCACCTGCTCCACCGCGAGCTCCCCGACGAGGCCGAGGAGGGCTTTGTGGGCCAGGGTGACCGTCTGCGAAGGCAGAGCACCGAGCAGGGCGATGAGGTCCGAGGCCGCCGCGAGCTTTTCCTCGCGCGTGGGTTCGAGCGCCTCCCAGGCCAGCGAGAAGGCACGGGCATTGTACGCGGAGAAGTCGCGCCGCTGGGCTGCCAGACACTCGGAGAGGATGCGGGGCCGCAGATGCGGGAGGTGCATCGCCATGTAGCAGATGAGGTCCTGGCTGTGTAGGCGCTCGAAGTCGCCGCCTGGGGCGGAGGGGTCCTCGCGGTACATCCATACAAAGAGGGCTGAGCCAGGCAGGGCTCCTTCGACGCGGAAGAGCTGCCAGAACTCGTGGTCGAGGAAGGTCGGGTTCTCCTCGAAGAAGAGTCGCGTCTCATCCGAGGTGGGGTGGGGCGCGGGAATGATCCTGCGCGCGAAGTACTCCAGGGAGGGCGCGGAGGCCAGGTACGCTCCACGCTCGGCCAGGAGGGAGCGGTAGGTGTGCCAGAAGCCAACGCCGCCGGGGCTCCCGGCGGCCTCCTCGAGCCACTCACTGCTGCGCCCAGCCGCGCCGCGCCTGTGGGCGGCGAGCAGCCGTTCCAGGTCCGCTCCCTCGCGCGGGTCACCGCCGCGGCGGCCCGACCACCGGGCACCGTAGTCGTCGCCGGCGTCATCGCTCCCGGCCAGGGCGGCGCGCAGGAACGCGCACATGCGCACCGTGTCCTCTGGGACCGCGTCCCACTCCCACTCGACGGCTGGCGGGACGAGGCGCGCGAAGGGCACGGACTTGAACAGGGAGCGCCGGTCCTTCTCCGAGGCCCCCTCCAACACCCGCTCGTAGGCGTCGATGGAGGTCTGCCCGGAGGCGAGGAGGCGCTTGAGGGCCGCCTTGCGGGCGGGGAGCGTCATCGGCGAACTCATTGACCCATCTCCTTCAGTGTGCGCGCGTACTTGGCCGCCTGTGAGGAGCCTCGGAAAAGACCAAGCCAGCCGATACACTCCTCACCGAGCGGCGGCGCCCACCCCTCGGCCTGTGCCCGCGCGTACTGCGCGGTGACGACGCCCATCAGCTGCCCGATGCCCACGCGTCCGCGCTCGAGCCCGGGAAGCAAAGCGAGCGCCAGGTCCAGCGCGAGGCGCGGATCCACATCCCCCAGATCCTCGAAGGCCTGCGCCCACCGGTTCAGTTTCACGGTGTGTGCCACGGCCGCGAAAGCGGCCACGGCCTCGTCGAAGGCGAGGTCACCGCGCGCCACCAGGGCGGCAAGGGTTTCGACGCCGAGGGCGCGCGACTCGACGTCGCGTTCGCCCATCGCCTGGCCGAGGAGCTGGGCGGACAGTGAATCCCAGCGCCCGCCGTGCTCACACAGGGCCCGATAGCAGTCAGCGGTCAGCTGCGTACTGTCAAGCACATACCACTGCGAGGCGATCAGGCAGACGGCGAAGTGACGCACCGACGCGGGGTAGAGATATCGGTGGGCAGTAAAATCACCCGAGGCGCTCGCAATATCCGCGAGCGCGCTCAGCTCAGGGCCTGTCGCGCCCGTATCTGCGCCGACGACGCGCGGGACATAGAAGGCATAGACCGGCGATCCGTCGCGCGCGACCTTGGGCTTCCCGCTGCGCGACTCATAGGCGGGGCGCCCTTCCCACGTCACGGAGAGGGAGGACAGGTAACCCTCGGCCCGTCTGCGCACCGCGCCCGTGAGCGCGAGACGGATGCGAGCCGCGGCGGGCAGCTCCGCTTCCCGCTCCTCCACAAGCGCAAGCGCGGCCGCGCAGTCCGGATGCTCGGTGTCTACGCGCAGCAGCGCCTGGGTGAGGTCTGCGGGAAGAGGCGCGGCGTCCCCGTTGTCCAGGGCACGGCGCACGAGCGTCAGGGGATTCACGGCTCCCCGGTCGTCGGTGGGCGTGGCCAGGAGGTGGTAGCGCCGTCCACGCTCGACCAGGCCCGCAACTTCGATGATGCGCTCTCGCATAAGGGTCGGCATATTTTCCGATTCCAACCAGGCGGTGCCAGCGGCCAGCGGGCTCTCAGCACCCTCCCCTCCCCCATCGAGGGCTATCTGCAGGAGAGTTCCGAGCATGCGCTCGTACCCGAATCTGCGCGTGGTCAGGCGCCGCACGAGCGGGCGCAACGATTCCAGCGCACTCGGGTCGAACTCGGGGGATGCCAGGAACGCGAGCAGCGCCTCGTATTCGAGCCCCATCTGCGCGCCCTGGGCCAGGACGCCGACCCTCCCGCTCACGTCGTCGGCGCTCATGGGAACCAGGTCGGCCACCTCCCGGGGCGGCGGCAGGAAGGCGGCGGGAGCCTGCTCGCCCGGGTCATCCTCGGGGACGAGGCCGGGGTCGGCCTGGTCGGTCGCCGCGTGCCCGGGGTCGAGGAGGTCGAGCGTGGCAACGACGAGCGGGTCCAACTCCGCGTCCGACAGGAGGCGGCCGACCACTGCGGAGTCGAGGAGGCCCGATCGCAGCGCGTCACTCGCCAAGTCGATGGCCAGAGCCTGCACCTGCGCATGCGGGAAGGAGAGGGCGACGCCGAGCAGGGGTTCGAGGTCGGTGCCCTCCACGGCGCCGAGGCCATCACGCAGGACCCCGAGCACGCGCAGGGCGTTGGCCTTGGACCCCATGAGCGCGCCCTCGCAGCTGCGTGCGAAGAGCTCCAGGTCGAGTCGCCCGGCGCGCGCTAGGGCGCTCAGCTGCCCGACCGCCAGGGTGACGGTCGCCCCGACGGGCGCGGACATGAGGGCGCACAGGGCCCCCTGGCGCGCCTCGGCCTCGTCGAGGGTCATGGACAGCATTCGCAGTGTGCGCGAATACCAACCGGCGCGCCCCGACGGTAGGTCTGCGGCGAGCATGTCGAGGAGGGCGTCGAGCAGGCGGTCACGCTCGATGAGGCCCTCGTCGATGCTGGCGGCGAGCGTTCGCGACCAGCCGGGCGTCCGCTCCGAACCCATGGTGGCAGAACGGTCGGAGGCAGACAGCGACACGCCGCGGTTGCCCTCCTGACGCAGCATCCCCCACACCAGCTCCTCGCGCAGCTCCCTATCGGCGCGCATAAGGGGCAGCTGCAGCCCGGGTTCGAGAGCGATCAGCGCCGTTAGGTACCGCTCGTCATGGTCGAGGGCCAGGTCGCCGCGCAGTTCAGCCAGACGCAAGAAGCCGATCCCCTTGAGCCAGGCACCGGTGACCCTGGAGCTGACGTCCAGGTCATAGAGCGTGGGCGGCCCCTCGTTGAGCTCGAGCATGCGCGCGTAGACCTGGTCGAGCGTCCACTCGCCTGGGTGATCTGTGATCCACAGGTGCAGCCTCCAAAAGTCAGCGCATTCCTCCAGGGTCTCGGGACGCCAGCTCTTATCCGATGTCTGACTCATTGATCCTCCTTGATCAGAGTGGAGACGGCGAGGACGTGCTTGCAGGGGCCTCGCCCTCCCCTGTGTTTCATCCACCACGGGCAGGTGCAGCGGTACTCGCCGATGGCGTAAGGGTCGGCGGGCGCCTCCACCCGGTAGCGGTTCGCGCCCGAGGACACGCGGAATCGCGCGCCCTCCTCCCGTGTAACCGCGCCGCGCTCAATGAGCGCGCGTGCCCCGGCCAGGCGCGGATGCATGGCGGTGAGCGCGTCGGGACGCACGGGCAGTGGCCGATGGAAGTAGGCCCCCTCGGTGACGTCGAAGCCAACCTGCCCGCTTGAGGCCAGGAGCGCCAGGCCCCCGGCAACCCGATCCGGGGCCAGGCCTGCGCGAGCGGCCATGAGCTCAGTGTCGATGCGCGGCTCGAAAGACAGCAGGGCGGAGAGCATGTCGGCGTCCTCCTCGACGCGCGGATCCCCCAGGGAGGCCAGGACCGCGCCCTCCCCCGAGAATCCGCGCGACTTGGCGGGGCTGAGCCCAATGGAGAGGCGCGCGCCGGGCATGCGGGCAACCCACAGGGAGGCGACCGGCTCGCTGCCCGCGTCCACGTCAGGACCGTAGGCCTCAAGACTGCTGATGTGGTGCAGGAGCGGCTCGAACACGCGCAGGCGCTCCGGCCCCGCCACGCACGCCGCCCCCGGCGCGGCCCTGGTTCCCAAGCGCAGCCCGCGCACAGCCCGACCCGCCCACATGACCGTGCCCGTCGCGCTGGACCTGGGCAGGCCTCGAACGAAGGCGCGCGCCTGCGCAGTATTCAACACGTGGAGGGGCATCATCGCCGAGGAGAGCATCTGGGTCTCCGCGAATCCCTTGAGCCAGCGCAGGGACAGGGGAACCCGCTCCTCGGTCACCTCCCCATCCAGGGTCGTGGCTGTCAGGCCCTCCGACCCCACATCCAGGTGCAGGGGCTCCCCGGCGTGCAGGGAGGCCAGGGCGGCGCGCAGCGGCTGGTTGACGTCCACATTGGTCACGCCGACCGCGCGGTGGGTGGCGTCCAGGGCCGAGGCCTGCACGTCGAGCCGGGCGTACACGCCGCAGCACACGCTGAAGGACTCAAAACGCAGGCCCTCCGCCGTGCTGGTCACAACCGGGTCGAGCATCCCGATCCGCGTCAATCCCCCACCGGGGGTGGGAACCATGCCGGGCGGCACGTAGAAGCGGGTGCGGGCCACGCGCGCGACAGCGAGCAGCCCCGCGGCCACCACGTCGGGGCGCTCCATGAAGCCCGAAAAGAAAAAGGGATGTGCAGCCTCCCCCTCGGGGGTCGAGCCTCCCGAGGTCGCCAGCTCGAGGCCACCGCCCTCGTCCAGGCGCGAGGCCGCCGCGTAGCGGTATGCGAACTCGTAGTCCATGTCGCTCCTTCGCTGAATCGTGGCGCCAGGCTAACACAGGGGTCCCACATCTGGAGTCATCCCGACTCGCACCCGCCCCCACACTCGCCAAAAGCCCGGAATAGCAACGAAAAATCGCGACTATAATGCGGGGTGCCGCGACCGATCACGGCCGCGGCACCCCGCATACAGGCAAGACGCTCAGAACGTCAGGAACCCCCAGCGGATCAGGTCGCGCAGGGGCGCCTCAACCTCGGCGCGCACATCATCAACCTCAACCGACGTGAGCATCGCGACGGCCGCCACGATCTGCCCGACCGTCAACTCCCCGTCAGAGGCTCCCACGACCGCAGACACGGCCGACGAGACCGGCACCGACCTGCCCAATCCCCCACCCTGATGCAGGATCAGCAGCTCCGGGTCGGGACTACCCGGCACGTAGTGGCGCTCCTCGCGCACATCCGAGGCCCGCGTCAGCGCCACCTCCCACAACTCCGGGGCGCGCAGGGAGGCCAGCGCCCACGCGACGTCACACCCGCGCGGGGCGTGCCCATCGAGGGACAGATCAAACGCACGCACCCCACCCGAGGCGGCCTCGGCCTCGTCGAGCCTGCGAAGCGCCACGAAACCCATACCGATCGCGCCCGTGCCCGCGCGACGGAAATCCACCAGCCACGAGGTGAACGCGCGCTCGTAGTCGGCGCGGGCCATGAGCTGGCCACCCGAGTCGCGGATCCACATGTCCACGTAGCGCGCGGGATCGAGGACGTCGCGCTGAACGACCCACGCGTCCACGGGCAGGTCTTTAAGCCACGCGTCGACGCGCTCGAACCACTGCGTATCCGGGTTGCGACTCGCGGGAATCTCCCAGTTCGCGAGCATCTGCAAGGTGCCCCCCTCGGCCAGGCACGCGGGCGCACCGCGCAGGACCGCGCGGACCAGGTTGTCGCGGTCCATGCCGCCGTCGCGATACTCGAGCAGGCCGGCCGCGCCTCGCACAGTGTCCGGCGTGATAACGAACGGCGGGTTGGACACGATCAGATCGAAGGTCTCGCCCACGACCGGCTCAAAAAGGGAGCCCTCGCGGACATCGATGACGGCCTCGTTGAGGGCCGCGTTGAACTGCGTGAGCGCGCACGCCCGCGCCGAGAGGTCGGTGGCGACGACGCGGCGCGCGTGCGTGGCCAGGTACAGGGCCTGGATGCCGCAGCCGCACCCCAGGTCGAGCGCGGAGTCAACAGACTCGCGCACGGTCATGCCCAGCAGCGTCCGCGTCGCCCCGCCGACGCCCATCACGTGATCGTCCGCCAGGGGCTTGCCGGTGCGCATCTCCCCCGGGTCCGAGGTCACCCACCAGTCGCGGTCCCCGCCGGGCAGGGTCGCCGCGTGGGGGCGCAGGTCGTACAGGGCGCTCATCCACGGGTCCGACTCCACCTCGAGCTCGGGCGCCTCCTCGTCAGGGTCGTGCATCGTCGGCAGGGTCGGCGTCTTCGGGGACGAGGCCCCCTCGCCCGCCTGCGCATCCTCACGCTTGGGCGCAAACTTGCCGCACCCGCGGGTGACGACGAGAGCGGAAGTGGCCTCGGCCTCGTCGATAGTGGCCGCGAGACCAAGGGTTTCCAGACCCGCGGCGCCCAGCGTCGGCAGGGCCGCATCCAGGGCCGAGGCGCGCTCTGGCTGGCCGAGGACGAAGAAGCGCGTGAGGGTAGCCGCCGGGTCGGTGACGCCCGCGAGCTCGACGAGGGCGGGCAGGCGCGAGTCGCGCATGAGGGCGGACAGGGCGCCGTCACTGAGCAGCGTCTCAAGGGTGTCAGTGGTCCAGCTTGCCGCGATAACGTCGAAGCGCAGGCGCGCGATGAGGTCACGATCGAGGGCAGGAACGGGTGCGGAAGTCGTCATGACTCTAGACTATCCCCGCACGTACAATGCGCGTAACGACACGAGGCCCCCATGCGAGGCCCATAGGAGGAAAACCCATGTCCGGAGGACTTGTCGCCCTACTCGACGATATCGCGACCCTCGCGAAGGTCACGGCCTCATCCATCGACGATGTTGCGGCCAACGCCGTCAAGGCCTCGTCGAAGGCGGTCGGCGTCGTCATCGACGACACGGCAGTGACTCCTCAGTACGTGTCGGGCCTGAGCCCCGAACGCGAGCTACCCATCATCGGCAAGATCGCGCGCGGCTCCCTTATTAATAAGCTGTTCATCATCCTGCCGATCGCGCTGCTGCTCACCTGGTTCGCGCCGCGAGTCCTGCCGTTCCTGCTAGTCGTGGGCGGCGCGTACCTGTGCTTCGAGGGCGGGGAGAAGGTCCTCGAGAAACTCGGCTGGCTGCCCGGCCACCACGAGGGGCACGAGGAGGGCGGCGCTGCCTCCGCCGAGGAGCTCGAGAAGTCCATCGTGTCCTCCGCGACCCGCACCGACCTGATCCTCAGCGCCGAAATCATGCTCGTGTCGATGGCGGGCCTGTCCAACGAGACCGGCGTCATGCGCGTCGCCGTCCTCATCGGGGTCGCGTTCTTCATGACGTTCTTCGTGTACGGCCTCGTCGCTCTGCTCGTGAAGGCGGACGATTTCGGCCTCCACCTGGCCAAGGGTGCCGTCAAGCCCGAGGACAACCGCCCCGGCCCCGTGGACAACATGGGCCGCACGATCGTGCGCATCATGCCCCACATCTTCAACGTCATCGGCGTCGTCGGCACGGTCGCGATGCTGTGGGTGGGCGGCCACCTGGTCATCGAAAACCTCGCCGAGGTCGGCGTCCCCGTCTTCCACCACATCCTCGAGACCGCCGAGCACGCGGTGTCCGCAGCGGGCGGCTTCGTCACCTGGCTGGTCGAGACTCTCCTGTCCGGCGTCTTCGGTGTCATTCTCGGTGCCGTCGTCGCGTGGATCGTCGTGGGCGCCTCGGCGCTCGTACGCAAGGCGCGCGGAAGGGCCTGATTTTCTTCTCTTGTCACGAGGCCGGGGCGGGTTCAAGCGGACTAGCCCCGGCCTCGTCGTTGATCGCAATCCGCGAAAGGTGACATGAAACCCCTACGCAAGTCGGGACTTAAGTACTACCCTTGGGGGTAGCAACAAAACGACGAAGACGCCCAGGAGGAGCATCATGACCGTCTACACCCTGCCCGAACTTCCCTACGATTACGCCGCCCTCGAGCCCCACATCTCCGGCCGCATCATGGAGCTGCACCACGACAAGCACCACGCCAACTACGTGGCCGGCGCGAACGCCGCCCTCGAGAAGCTGGCCGCCGCCCGCGAGTCCGGCGACTTCGCCGCGATCAACCTGTGGGAGAAGAACCTGGCCTTCAACCTGGGTGGCCACACCAACCACTCGATCTTCTGGACCAACATGACCGGCGAGGGCGCCTCGCGCCCCGAGGGTGAGCTCGGCGCCGCGATCGACGAGTTCTTCGGCTCGTTTGAGTCCTTCCAGGCTCAGTTCGCCGCCGCCGCGCTGGGCCTGCAGGGCTCCGGCTGGGCCGTCCTCGCGTGGGACACCGTCGGCAAGCGCCTCGTGACCTACCAGATGACCGACCAGCAGGGCAACATCCCCGTCGCGACCGTGCCGCTGCTCATGATCGACATGTGGGAGCACGCCTTCTACCTGGATTACCTCAACGTCAAGGCCGACTACGTCAAGGCCTGGTGGAACCTGGTGAACTGGGAGAACGTCGCCTCTCGTTTCCAGGCCGCCCGCCTGTCCTCCGGCCTGGTCAACGCCCACTCTGCGCTGACCGACCTGGGCACCCACGCGGTCGACACCGTCAAGGGCTGGTGGAAGAACTGAGCGTTCGCGTTGACGCGTCCGCGGCCGTTGTTTCTGAGCTGAGGCTCGGGCGCTGACTGTGCGGCCACCGCACGCAACGAGAGGCGGGACCCTTCGGGGTCCCGCCTCTGCTGCATCCCTGGAGGTGCAGAGGAGCAGAGCCTATGAAGGGGCAGCCAGTGAAGGGGCGGGGCCTGACAGAGGGGCCCGAAAGTGACGGAGGTAACCACCCCTCCAAAAGTCGCACGTAATTTAACGCGGTCATTTTTCGAGATAGGCCACAAACGTTGCAATTCCAACGATCGAATTTCAAACCCTAAAATACAGGCATGGGAATTACGTGCGACATTGCTGGGGAACCACTCCAAACCGCGGTCTGGCAGCTCACGAAGTATCACCAGGGCACCCCAACATCCACGTGCGGACCCTCTATTACGCACGTTGACCTGCTAATACGAGCCTGGACAGCCCCACCCACGCGCTAAATTGCGGGTTTGCATGCGATATTGCGGGTTTAGGCTCGCAACATCGGGTTCACGTGCGAACAACACACCACGATTGATACCAAATCCGCCAAAGTGCAGACCCATTGCGCCAAAACGGCCTATTTTTAACTGTTTTCACCCAATGGGTCTGCAGTTTGGCGGCAACACCACCTCGAACCGCGATCTCAGCACCTCCCCACGGGGGAAATGGCGTCATTTGAGGCGGGACCCTGCGGGGTCCCGCCTTTTTGCACCCTGCATCGATTCGCCCCCTGGCCCAGCCACCGCTAGGACCGACGACGCCAACCAGGCCGACCACACTGACGAAGCCGACCACACTGACGAGGCCCGACGGCACGCCCCCAGCATCGCGAACCTACGCTCAAAACGTCGTCCACTTCGCCCCAAACACCCCTTTTTGGACGCATCCGGCCGAGGTGGACTGCACGTTGAGCACAACACCGACAATCCACCGCACAACCCCGCCGCGCAACGGGGGGTTTTGCTACCATAGAACCCCCGTGACGGCGTGTCGCCGGCGTGTCGCACCCCTATGGTAGCAATTCCCCCCAGACAACAAGAACAAACGCGGCAACAGGGCACCGCACGCATTACACCGGTTAGGGAGCACTACACCACTATGCGGGACGCTACTGTGGTTCCTCAGAAATGTCGCACGTAATTCCCCCACACGTATTTCAAGTTTTGAAATCGCATCGTTGGAATTGCAACGTTTTGGGGGTGTCGCAGAAAGTTCGGGCACCCGAATTACGTGCGAGTTTTGGGTTGCGAGGCGCGTGGATCGAATTCCTATGTTCGGTCGTCGGTCCAACACGCTCTTCATGGTGCCCGGGACGCATCAACCCGCATGCATATCTGCGGACCCACGCACAGAATCATGGATCAACGTGCACAAACGGCGCACACACGACAGCACGACCACATGCACCAACTAAAACACCGACTTTCCCGCGCAACAAAGCCGAAAAGCCACCCTTCCAGCAACACGATTTGTCCATCCTCATAGTTGGTCCCAACCAACTAAAACACCGACTTTCCCGCACCAGAAAGCCAAAAAG
>NZ_JAPWAG010000021.1:0-40581 GCF_041432775.1 Pauljensenia sp. 20925_1_34
CCCCTACAGAACGCATCCCCGCGCCCCCTGACATTTGTCATGGCTCCTCCTGCATCAAAGGACACTTCCGGCCCCATTAATACGAGCGCAAACTGGGTGCCATGAACGCACAAGCAACGCCCGCCCTCCAGGCGACGAACATCCACCAGTCTTTCGGCCACGTCGACGCGCTGCGCGGCGTGGACCTGACCCTTATGCCCGGCGAGATCGTGGCGCTCCTCGGCGTCAACGGCGCGGGCAAGAGCACCTTCCTGGACATCGTCCTCGGCCTGGCCACCCCCACGCAGGGGGACATCAGCGTCTACGGCATGAGCCCGCGCGAGGCCGTGCGCCGCTCACTCGTCGGCGCCATGCTCCAGTCCGGGGCCTTGCCGCGCGACGGAAAGGTCCGCAAGACGATCGACCTGGTCGCCGCCATGCACGCCAACCCGATCCCCACCGACGAGCTCCTCGAGCGCACGAACCTGACGAAGCTTGCCAAGCGGCCGCTCAACAAGCTCTCCGGCGGCGAGGTACAGCGCGTGCGCCTCGCCCTCGCCCTGTCCGGCAACCCGGACTTCCTGATCCTCGACGAGGCCACGGCCGGCATGGACGCCCTGGCGCGGCGCGCATTCTGGGACACAATGCACGCCGAGGCCGCGGAGGGCCGCACGCTCCTCTTCGCCACGCACTACCTGACCGAGGCCCGCAAGGAGGCCGATCGCATCGTCATCATCGACGCCGGCAAGGTCCTCGTGGATGCGCCGACCGAGCAGGTCGTCGCCGACAACGAGGACCTCGAAGACGTTTTCGAGCGCATCACCTCCCACGCCGACGCCGAGTGAGCGCGACGAACGCCCACCCCGATGAGCCGGCCCCGGCCTCGTCCCGAGGCCGACGCCGAGGCCCCCGCCCCACGAACCCAGACACGACACACGAAGAAGGAATCATGACCACCCACGCACCCGCGCGTACCACCGACCGACCGATCCCCTCCCCCTTCACGGGGGCCGCGAAGCTGTGGCGCGCGACGTTCCTGTCGCACATCCTTAACCCGTGGAACATGGCGTTTGCCCTGCTCCTGCCCCTGTTTATGTACGCGATGTTCGGGATGACCGATGTTGCGCGCACCACGCAGACTGGGCGCGGCAACGTGGCCGCCGCGATGGTCGTCATGATGACCACGTACGGCGTGATCCTGGTGGGCGGGTCGCTCGGCGCGACGCTGTCCGTCGAGCGCACGACCGGCATTTCGCGTATGTACGCGCTGACCCCGATCCAGCCGTGGGTGATTCTCCTCGTGCGCCTCACGGCCCTGGTGGCGCTCAGCGCGTTCATCGCGCTCATCTGCTTCAGTGTTGGCCTGGCCACCGGCTCGCAGATGACGGCGGGCGCGTGGGCGGCCAGCGCCGCGGTCGTCATCGCGCTGTCGGCCCTGGGTGCGCTCATCGGCCTGGCGTGCGGCTACACGATTAAGGGCGAGAACGCCTACAGTGCCTCGGCGTTCGTCATGGTGTTCGGCGCGTTTGTGTCCGGCATGTTCATCCCGCTGGAGCAGATGCCGCCCTTCGTCTCCCACGTCGCGCCCTTCACGCCCCTGTATGGCGCCGTCCAGGCGATCTACGCGGTCGCCGGTACCGTCCCGATGCCGACGGCGGCGTGGCTCAACATCGTCGGGTGGGTGGTTATCACTGCGGGCATCGCCTGGTGGGGCGCGTCCCACGACACGGCTCGCTAGGCTGGTGTCATGAAGGAGCGCTTGATCTCCCTGGCGTGGGCGGCCCCGTGGATGCTGTTCATGGGGTTTCCCCTCGCCTACGCCCTGGAACTGCCGGATCCGGCCCAGCGCGCGGGCCTCATCGGATTATGTGCCCTTGTCGCGGTCGTGAACTCGGCGACGTGGCTGGCCAATCCCCTGCCCGCGCGCAACTCCTTCACGAGGCCGTTCATCCTCTCCCACGCGGCGCTGGCGGCGGCGACGGTCGCCTACCTCGTGTACGCGGTTTCCGTTGACACGCCTCACGCGTTCATGCTGACGTCGTATCTGCTGGTCGCGTGGGTGTTTCAGGCGCCGGGCAGGTTCATCGTCGCGGGCCTCGTGCCGGTGACCGCTATCGCGGGTGTGGCCGCTTACGCGCAGGGTGAGCCCCTGTGGATGGTCTGGTACCTGGTGCTGCTGTGTGTCTTCGTGGGGGTGGCGCGTTGGCGCATGGAGCGTTCGGCCCGCGAGCATCTGCGCCGCCAGGATGCGATCCAGCGCGCAAAGGCCGCGGAGCGTGCGCGCCTGAGCACGGATCTGCATGACATTCTCGGGCATTCGTTGACGGGGATCACGATGGTGTCCGAGCTGGCGGGTCGCCTCCTGGAGGCTGGGCGCGTGGAGGAGGCGCGCGAGCAGATTCGCGCGGTGACCATGCAGTCGAACGAGGCCTTGGCTGACGTGCGCCGCATCGTGGCGGCCACGCGGGCCTTGTCCCCGGGAGAGGAGCTCGAGGAGGCCCGCGCCCTCCTGGAGGTCGCGCGCATCGACGCGGACATCGCCAGCGAGGGCGAGCCGCCGTCGGGGCCTCGTTCGGCCGCTGCCGCTCACGTGATCCGAGAAGGCGTCACGAACGCGATCCTGCACGCACGCCCCTCGTGGGTGCGGGTACGTCTTTCCCCTGATGGCGTGACGGTCACGAACGACGGCTACTCGGCCACCTACGCCGCGTCGAGCGCGGGATCAGGGTCGGGCCTGGCGGGCCTGACCAAGCTGGTCGGCGACGAGGGCACGCTCACGTGGAGCGCGTCGGGCTCCACGTGGACGCTCGCGCTGTCCTTCGACGCTGCACCCGACGCCCACTCGTCGTGACCTTCGACGCTGCACCCGACGCTCACTCGTCCTGATTGTCCGAGGCCGTGGCCCCATCGACGAGGCCGTGGCCCCTCCCAGGGCCCCGCGCGGTCCCGGAACCACGCCCCCTCCCAGGGCCCCGCGCGGTCCCGGGAAGGTGAGTCGGCCTCGTCCTGAGAGGTGAGCACACCCGAGAGATGATCCTGCGACCTGCGCTAGCCTAGTACCCCAAGCGCAGGCAGACAGGAGGGTGACGTGACGATTCGGGTACTCGTGGCCGATGACCAGGCGATGATTCGCGGGGCGTTGGCTGGGTTGCTGGACCTGGAGCGCGATATTGAGGTCGTCGCGCAGGCCGCGGACGGCGCGCAGGCACTCGATGAGCTGGCGCGCCTGGCATCAGCGGACGCCCCTGCCCACGCGAGTGCCCCCGTCGACGTCGCCATCATCGACGTCGAGATGCCCCGCATGGACGGCATCACGGCCACGCAGGCGATTCGCTCCCGCTTCCCGGGGGTGCGCGTGCTCATCGTGACGACCTTCGGGCGCCCGGGTTACTTGCAGCGCGCCCTCGACGCGGGGGCGACGGGCTTCACGGTGAAGGACGCGCCGGTCGAGACTCTCGCCGAGGGCGTGCGGACGGTGGCCGCGGGCGGGCGGGCGATCGACCAGAATCTGGCGTTGGAGGCGCTGGCGACGGGGTCTTCTCCCCTGACGGATCGCGAGGCCGACGTGTTGCGCGAGGTCGAGGGCGGAGGGACTATCGCGGACATTGCCCACTCCCTGCACCTGAGCCAGGGGACGGTGCGCAACCACGTGTCCTCGTCGATGCTGAAGATGAACGCGCGCACCCGCGCCGAGGCCGCGTCCCTGGCCCGCGCCGCCGGCTGGCTATAAAATCCTGGACCCTACGCACGTGGTATCAGAGTGATACCATGCATGCATGGCTATGACACTCCGCCTCGACGAGGAACACGCGCGCAAGCTGGAAGAGCTCGCGCAACGCTCCGGCACGTCAAAGCACGATGCCGTTCTGCGCGCGATCGACGAGGAATTCAATCGCATGACCCACCGTCAGCGCGTCACCGACGCGCTCAACCAAACCGTCGAGCGCTGGGGAGACGCGCTGGAGCGACTAGGACAATAGCCGTGCAGTGCGAGTTTTTGTCGCTCGAGGACCTGCTCGATATTGTGGCCGCGCTTCGCCTCGGGCCGGTTCGAGACCTCGGTCTCCTCAACGCAGCAGCACTGCGCCCCCAGACCACGCTCATGGGCCACGAGGCATACCCGCCACTCTCGGAGAAAGCCGCGGCCTTACTCGAATCGCTGACGAAGAATCACGCACTCGTCGACGGCAACAAGCGCCTGGCGTGGGCAGCCTGTAGCGTCTTCTTGTCCCTCAACGCAGCCGTCATTCGCGAGTCAGTCTCCAACGACGACGTGTACGAGCTTGTGATTGCGGTCGCGTCGTCTCAGGCGACGCGCGAGCAGGTGTGCGCCGCGTTGGAAGAGTGGACCTCTACGCGCCCATGAAACGCGAGTTGCGCGCGAACAGGGGCAGGAGCCGTACGCCCAGGTAGGTGCCCAGCGTGTTCGTGATGAGGTCGTCGATGTCGACGACGCGGTAGGTGCAGGGCACGAGGCCGAACAGGCCCGTGTACTGCGTGAACTCGATGAGGCAGGAGAGCACCGCGCCGACCAGAAGCCACACGAGCACGCGTCGGCTGGGGATTGCGCGGGCCAGGCGCCCGCCGTCGGTGGGCAGGTTCTCGCTGGCCGTGCGGGAGCGCCGGATCCGCCACGTCATCTCGGCCAGGGCGCCCATCGGCATGAACAGGACGATATTAAGCAGGATCGACAGGGCATACAGGGTCCCGCGCAGCTGCTCGCCATCCCGGAATTGTTCGGCGACGGCGCTCAGCGACCCGAAGGGCGTGTAGTTGTCCCAGTGCAGAATCGCGGCGCACGCCGCCTGCGGGTCGGAGGGGATCGGCAGGAGCACGAAAATCAGCAGGCCCGCCAGGTAGAGGATCCACGCGAGCGGGAGCGCGCGCGGCAGCCTCCACATCGACGAGGCCATGGCTGCGACCACGGGGATCTCCGCGGTCCTGGGGGTATCTGGGTTTTCCTCGCGCTCCAGGAGAGCGCCGGTGTCCCGTGAGCGCCGATAGATGAGGGGAAGGGCCTTAGACACGGTCAAGTGAGAGTGTTTCTGGCTGTCGGTCTCGGCGTCGTGGGCGGAGGCGTGCGCGGCGAGGCGACCGTCGCGCAGGCGCTTGCGGTCGGCGCGCCGACCGAGAATCCACCACAGGGCGCACGTGAGCGCGCTAAATCCTGCGTAGAATCCCAGGTCCATCGCCCAGTTGATTGCCGTATACATGTCACTCCTCTTCCTGAGGCGAACATTACCGGCGTTGCTCGGGAACGTACACGACGTTGCGGGGTGTTCCACATTCGATGGACACATGTTGAGAAATTGCCTGAGATTCGCCTTGAAATCGCTTGGTCAGACGCGCATGAATATCCCTGTCATGTATGTGAGCATCACGCACGTGCCAATACTTCAAACAGGCTGACAGTTTCGGACTAGTAATCACCCCGGACAGGTCGCCAGCTGGGTCGCCAACGCATCCTGTTCGGCCTGGGTGACGCTGAGCCCGTAGGAGTTTTTCACCGCGATCTGGAGTTTGACGTAGTCGCAGCGGAAATCGGCGTTGGGCGGCAGCCACTGGTCGGCTGACGCGGCAGACTTGTCCTGATTCGCCTGGCCGTCGACCGCGAGGAGGTTGTTGGGGTCGTTGGCGAACTCCGTTCGGCGCTGCTCATCCCACTGCCACGCGCCCGAGCGCCAGGCATCGGCCAGGGCGACGACGTGGTCGATCTGGACCAGGGACGACGTCTTCTCCCCCCTCTCGAACTGGATCGTCTGTCCCGTGTATGGCTCGGCGAGAGTGCCGGAAAGGACCACGCAGTCATGCGTCCCGGGCTTGAAGGTGGGCCGCGCCAGGTCACGGGCCAGGATGTCGTTGCGAGTGTCGCAGCCATTGTGATTCGTGTCCGCCCAGCGCTGCCCGAAGGCCTCGCGGTCGTATTCCGGGACGGCCGCGGACTGGTCCGGGGAGCGGATCGTGAGTTCGCGCAGCTGACGCGCCGCCTCGCTGTCGGGCAGTGAGGACAGGGCTTGACCGCTGCGCATCGGCGGCCACCCCAGGCGCGTGCGCAGGTCCAGCAGGTCCCAGCCGACGCCGGGCGCGAACGCCCACACAAAGGCAGCGAGGATCAGCAGGGCACCGACCTTATCCCCGATGTTCCTGCGACGCCGACGTCTGCGTGCCATGAATCCTCCTTACCGTGCGCCATCCCCACGCAGCCAATGTACATGGGGGCACCGTTGCAAGCTAGTTTGTTGTAGCTTGCAGGACGGTCTTGCGGCCGTCCGCTCCAAGTCTTACGCGGTTGTCGCCGCGGCTTGGTTCGCACTTCACTGGGTCCAGCGTTGCACGACCCGACAGGTCGTTCCGTCTTGCGGTCCCTCTATGTGCGTTTAGGGTCTCCGGGGCACTCCCGGCGACCTTGATGTTGATGGCCGCGTTCAGATCACGGTCCATGGTCACACCGCAGTGTTCGCACCTGTAGGTTCGCTCAGTGACGGAGAGCTTGGCTTTCACCCTCCCGCAGCGTGAGCACATCTTGCTACTGGGGTACCAGCGGTCAACAACATGCAGTCTCGCGCCGGTCCTCGCGGTCTTGTACTCCAGTTGGCGGCGCAGCTCAGCGAACGACGCATCGTTTACCGCCTTGGCGAGCCGATGGTTCCTGACCATGCCCGCCACGTTCAGGTCCTCGATACTGATGTCCGAGTATGTGCCAGCGAGCCAGGTGGTGAGCTTGTCCAGCAGGTCGCGGCGTCGGCTTGCGATGCGCGCGTGGATGCGCGCCACCTTGTTCCGCGCCTTGAGGCGACGCTTCGACCCTCTGGTTTTGCGGCTCAACGCCTTGTGCGCGCGCTTCAACCGCCGCTCACTGGCCGCGAGGCAGCGCGGGTTCTCGATGACGGTGCCGTCCGAGAGCGTGGCAAGTGTTTTCACGCCTAGATCAATGCCGACCGCTCCTGCCTTCGGGGCCTGCTTCACCGTCGGGGCGTCACGTTCGACGGTCAAGCTCGCGTACCAGCGTCCCGCACGGCGCGAGACCGTCATGCGCACCACCTTCGCCCCTCTCACGCGGCCCGTCACGTTCTCCATGCAGTGCACGCGGCCGATACGCGGCAGTCGCAAGGCCTTCAGATCGCCCTCGATCAGGCCGAAGCTGCCAGTCGTGTACGCGAACCTTGGTCTCTGCCGATCTTTCGCCTTGAACGTGGGGAACCCGACCCTGCGGCCCTTGCGTTCACCCTTGCGGCTTTTCGACCAGTTCGACAAGGCGTTCGCCAACGATTCAAGCCCGCTACTGTAGGCTTCCTTCGAGTTCTCGCGCCACCACGGCGTCCCGTCCGCATTCACGGCCAGCGTGTCCTTGTTCGCGTTCCACCAGCGGCGCAGCCCATACAGCGACCACTCCGGCTTCTCCTTGGCCTCGATGGCGGCCCTGACATGGGCGAGCCCAGCGTTGTACGCAAACCTGGCCGCTCCCGCGTGTGACAGTAACAGCCGTTCCTGCGCGGGGGTCGGATCCAACGCCACCATGACAGCCTCAAGCATCAAGCGCCGCCTTCAACGCGGCCTCCGCCTTATTTCTCGCCGCGCGCCGCCCATACAGTCGGGCGCACAACGAGGTCAATACCTCGGTCATGTCACGCATCAGATCATCATCCAACTCCGAATCGTCCACGACGATCAGCCGTCGCCCCTGCGCCGCCAATGCGGATTCGACCAGCCCGGCGTTCACGCGGGCCAAGCGGTCACGATGCTCCACAATGATCGTGCCCACCGTAGGGTCAGCGAGAATCCGGTTCAATGTACGGCGTTTGCCGTTCACGCCCGAACCAACCTCCGACACGACCTCAACGCCCGACGCGCCCAGATTCAGGGCGAACGCCTTCAACCTATCTGCCTGACGTTGCAGGTCGACCTTCTGATCGGCAGACGAGACACGCACATAGCACACGGTGCGCGAACCCGCCGCAGGCGCGCCCGAAGCCTCATACTTCGGGTCGTGGACCAGCCACACGCTCCCCGCCTTCTCCACCGCAACGGGCATACGGCCCTCACGGCACCACTTCCACACCGTCTGCTCGTTCAAGCCCTCAAGAGCCGCCCACTCCTTCACACGCATAAACAAAGCATAGCGCATGCCAGCAAATCACAACAAACCAAAACCACAACAGCATACGACCCCGAGCGATTCGTCGGGGTGCCCCCATCATGGACTAGGCCGCCTACATCTGCGTACCGGCCGAGGTCCCGTGCGTTTCCGCTACTTCAACGAGCGCACAAACTGACGCCCGAAGTAGATGGCCACGATGATAAGCGTCAGCGCGCCCATCGAGACCAGCTGAGCCCGCCCCTCGCCACTCATGAGCATGAGGACGGCGATACCTCCCAGCCCCACGAGGACCAGCCACGGCAGCCACGGCCAGCCTGGCATGCGGATCCCCAGGTTGCCAGAACGCTCCAACGAAGGGTGCAGGCGGATCAGCGAGATGATGATGAAGGTCCACACGATCAGCAGGACCATACCGATCGCGTTGATGAGCATCGTCAGGATCGAGCCCGGCAGATACCAGTTGCCCACCACGGCCAGGAGGGCCAGCAGAACGACGAGGCCCACCGCGCGCTTCGGGGTACGCCCGGCCTCAATGTCGCCTTCCAGCTCGGCGGCCAGGACGGCCTCGTCATCCTCGAGGGCGGCCTCGACGACCGTGCGCGAACGCTCCTTCGTGGCCGCGGGCGCCCCGAGCAGCCAGCGCGGGCCCATGTCACGGGCGGACAGGGAGTAGACCATGCGCGAGGACGCGTAGATGTTCGCGGAGAACGCGGAGACAAGCGCCATGAAGATGATGACGTTCATAATCGTTCCGACGGCCCGAATGCCCGCCATCTCGAGGATCGTCTTAAAGGCGTCAGGACCCATGGCCTCGCTATCCCACGGCAGCAGGGCAATCAGCAGAAGGACAGAACCGACGTAGAACACGAGGATACGGGTAACGACCGAGCGGATCGCGCTAGCCATGGCAGCGCGGGGATCCTCGGCCTCGGCCGCGGCAATCGTGACGATCTCGAGGCCACCGAAGGAGGTAATCACCGCGAGCAGCGCGACCGCAATGCCGGACAGCCCCGTGGGTGCAAATCCGCTGTGTCCCAGGATGTTCTGCAAGACGCCCTCATGGCCGGGCAGCGGCCCGACGAAGACTGTTCGCGCTACTAGGAACACGCCGACGGCCAGGAAGGCGATGATCGCAATGATCTTCACCATCGACAGCCAGGCCTCGATCTCGCCGTACTGACCGGCGGCCAGCAGGTTAATGCCGCCGATGACGACGACAATGACGAGGGCGATCACCCACTGGGGCACCTCAGGGAACCACTTGACGAAGTACTCGGCCGCACCCGTGACCTCCAGGCCCGAGACCATAATCAGCATGACCCAGTACAGCCACCCGATCGTAAACCCTGCCCACCGGCCGATCCCGGCCTCGGCGTAGGACGAGAAGGATCCCGTCGACGGCAGGGACGAGGCCAACTCGGCCAGGGCCAGCATGACCGACACGACGATCATGGCGGCGACCAGATAGGACACGAGGACGGCGGGGCCGGCCTGCGCGATCGCGGAACCCGTACCCACGAAGAAGCCGGCGCCGATCGCCAGGCCCAGGGCCATCATGGACAGGTGCCACGTCTTGAACTGCTTGCGTGCAGGGGCGCTAGCCGTCGACGCGGCGGAGGACGTAGAAGGAGATGTTGATTTGGGATTCACACCGCCATACTAACGCCTGCCCCTGCGCAGAGCTTTCAACTGCGAATATGTGAGAGTGATCGTCCATTCACGGGTCTGCGGCAGCCTCCAGCGCCGCCAATGCGCCATACCTGTAAAGACCAGACCCACGACGATGGAAGCACCCATGCCGAGGACCGGCTGACCCATATACCAAAACACGACCGTGACGACCGAGCAGACGAAGGCCGGTGTCGCGTACAGGTTATTGCCTCCGAAAACCCGGGGCACGAGGCCCGCAGAAATGTCGCGAATCATACCGCCGCCGATCGCGGTCATGACGCCCAGCAGGATCGCGGGCATGATCGCGAAGCCGGCATCCAGGGTCTTGATCGCGCCCGTCGCACTCCAGCAGCCCAGCACCATGCCATCCGCGATGACAAGGAGAACCGACCACGCGCGCGAGTTCATGTGGAAGGCCATCGCGATGAGCGCACCAAGAATCGCGAACCACAAATAATAGGGGTCGGTGATCGCCACGGGAGCGCCCGTGCGCGTCGACAGGAGCATGTCGCGGACCATGCCGCCCGCGAGCGCAGTCATGATCGCGAGAATACAGAAACCGACGGCGTCGAAGTTGCGTTCGCGCGCAACCTTGCCGCCGAGGATGCCATTGAGAAGAACGCCCATGAGGTCAATGGCTCGGAAGACCTCGGGCAGGGATTGGTTCAGCGCGTCGAGCAAGTGCATGGCAATCCGAAACGTCGGTGAGTGCGGGTCGTCCTCATGGTACAGTGCCGCCGCCCGCTTCCGCTCGGCCCACCCGCGCCCGGGTCCCGCCCGCTTCCGCTTGGCCCCGCGCTCGCGTCAGCCCGGCCCCGGCCTCACGCCCGGGTCCCGCCCGCTTCCGCTCGACCCCGCGCCCGGATCCCGCCCGCTTCCGCTTGACCCCGCGCTCGCGTCAGCCCGGCCCCGGCCTCGTCCCCGCGCGCCTCGCCCACCCGCCCGGGGTGCGACAATGTCACCATGACTGCTCTCTTCGCTGGGCTGACCACCCTGGATGTCCTTCACCGCCTCGACCACGTGCCGGATGTGGGCGTGAAAGTGACGTCGACGGGGTTCACGATGGCGGCTGGCGGCCCGGCGACGAACGCGGCGGTGACCTACGCGGCACTGAGTGCGGTCGCGCGTTCTCTCTCCATCGACGAGGCCGTGGCCCCCTCCTCGGGTCCCGTATCCTGCGGGGATGGGCCAGTGCTGTTGACGGCACTCGGCTCGGGCCCGGTGTCGGCTTTTCTCGCGGCGGATTTGGCGGCCGCGGGCGTGACAGTCCTGGACGCGACGACGCCTCTCTCGGCCGACGCCGCGTCTCCCGGCGACCACGCGACAGCGTCCCCCGCCTCGCACCTTCCTGAGCCGGGCGAGCGCGGGGCGGCCCAGGCCTCGTCCCCCACGAGTCGGGAGCCCGCCGTCTCGTCGATCATCGAGCACCCGGCCGGGCGCATGGTCGCCTCGACGAACGCGCGGCTGGAGGCCGATCCCGCGCGCGTCGCCGCCGAGCTGCCGCGGCGCGTCGGCGTCGTCCTGATCGACGGGCACAACCCGGCACTGGCGCAGGCGGCGCTGACTCTGGGCGTGCCGGAGGTCGGCGGTGACGATCCTTTCGCCCAGCTCGAGGCCCGCCCGCCGCACCTGCGCGTCCTGGACGGCGGATCGTGGAAGGACTGGCTGCCCGCCCTGCTGGGCTTCGTCGACGTCGCCGTCGTGTCGGAGGATTTCGCGCCGCCGCTCGTCGCGCGCGCCGGCGGGGAGGAGGTCGCGGGCTTCCTGCGCGGCTTCGGCATCACGCGCACCGTGCGCACGCGCGGCGAGCGGCCCGTCCAGTACTGGTGGGACGGGACCCATGGCGAGGTTCCCGTGCGCGAGGTGGCGCACGCCTCGACGATGGGGGCCGGTGACGCGTTCCACGGCGCGTTCGCGTGGGCGCTGGAGCGCGCCGGGGACTCCGACCCGGAGCGCCTTATCCGTTTCGCGTCGGCCGTTGCGGGGGTGTCGGTCTCGTCTTTCGGTACGAGGCAGTGGCTGGCTTCCCCGGACCTGGCCGAGTTGGTGCGCGGCTGGTAGGCGCGCGGCCGACTCTCGCGCGCGGATCATTCCCCGCGAGGCCCAGAAGCGCTGATTACCGCCGGGGCACCACGCCGGAGCACCGCTACGCGGCGCTCCCCAAAAGTCGCACGTAATTTAACTCGGTCAGTTTTCGAGACACCCCACAAACGTTGCAATTCCAACGACGCATTTTCAAAATCTGAAATATTCACGAGGGAATTACGTGCGACATTTTTGGGAAACCATGCCCTTGAGGGCCGAGGAACCCCGACAGCTAGCGCCCCACGGGCACCCACCGACTCGCCCACTGCACGGCGACGTCCGGCAGCTCGGGCAGACTCGCGGCGGAGGAGGCGCGCAGGGCGCGCGCCACGGCCTCGTCACTGACGGGCACGCCGTCGACCGGCGTGTACTCGTCGACGATACCGGCGGGCGGCTCGGTCATTTCGACGAGAGACCCGACGGGCAGCAGATGGAAGGCGTCGCGCGTGCGGTCGACCAACCCGGTTTCCTCATCGAAGCTGTCGTGCGTGATGAGGATGGGCGCGGTCACGCCACGCAGGGCCTTCTCGCCCGAGACCATGGACATGTCGGCCAGGGTGCCCTTGTTGATGGTGAAGTGGCGACGCACCGAGCAACTGTCGTCAGGCACAGTGGTGGTGCCATGGCGCTCGAGGTCGGACAGCTGCACGTCGGAAAACACCAGGTCCCAGTCGTAGGACAGCGGCCCGAGCACCGGTGAGACCAGCACGTAGGTCTGCACGGAGGGCGGGTTGGCGCGCAGAGCGACGGTGGCACCGAATTCGTGGCCGACGCAGATTTGACGCGCGAAGCCCTGGTCGGCCAGCCAACCGGAGGCCGCGCGGAAGTCCTCAATGAGCGGGTCAAAGGTGATGATTTCGTCGCCGGATTCCCCGTGGCCGGAGAAGTCGAAGGCGAGGGTCGCGTAGCCCGCGCGGCGCAGCGCGCGCCCGAGGGAGTCGAACATGCCCGATGCGTGACGATCCGACAAAAAGGTGTGAGAAAAGATCACCGCGGCGTCGCGGGAATCCACCGGGCGCGTGAAAGTCCCGGAGATGAACACTCCCCGGGGCGTCTGAATCGTTATCTGGCTCACGTATTAAACATAGCGCGTTTGCCGCCCTGAAGGAAAGGGGATGCCCACAGTGCGCGCAAATGTGACAAGGGGACGAGGCCTTGGCTGGACTCCGAGAGAAATCTCCCCTAGGCGGCAGGGGCGTGCGTGCGGGGGCGGGCCGCCACTAAGATAAAGGGTGGATATGCGCGGGTGAACAGGCCCGCGCGAGGGCGTTGACCCTGATCGCGGGGCGGCGCCCCCACGCAGCGAGAGAAGGACACTCATGGGAACCAAGACCGGCATCCTCATCGGCGTTGGCATCGGATACGTTCTGGGCGCGCGCGCCGGGCGTGAACGCTACGAGCAGATCCGTGCCGGCGCCTCGAAGGTTCGCCGTTTCCCGATCGTCGCGCGCCCCCTGGACGCCGCGGGCCAGAAGGTGTCGGATATTGTGCGAGCGGGCGGCGAGCAGGTGACCGACAAGGTCGCCGACGCCGTCAAGGAGCGCCTGTTCGGCGCGCCCTCCTCCCAGCCGACGACGGTCGATGCGCAGGCTACCTCCTCGACGACCCAGCGTTGAGCGCACTGGGGAACGAGGCCTCGGCAATGAACGCGGACCAGGTGGCCTCCGACCGGGAGCCGACGCGCGAGCAGATTAAGCGCTGGCGCAAGCACCTGGCGGAGGAGCGCATGGAGGCGCGCACCTACCGTGACCTATCGGAGCGTCGCACGGGCGAGGAGCGCGCGGTCCTCTTGCAGCTTGAGGAGGCGGAGCGCCGCCACGAGGAGTATTGGCTGGCGCGCCTGGGTGAGCGGGCCCTGCCTGCGCCGAAGCCGCCGCTGCGCACGCGCGCCGCGTCCGTCCTCGCCCACCTTTTCGGCACGATCTTCATTCTGGCGATGGCCCAGCGCGCCGAGCAGCGTTCCGCTCGCGACGTGGATGATGACGTGCCGACGCACATGCAGGCGGACGAGCATATTCACGCCGAGGTCATTCGTTCCCTGGCGGCCAAGTCCCGCGAGACGCTGGCGGGCACGTTCCGCGCGGCGGTGTTTGGGGCGAATGACGGCCTGGTGTCGAACTTGGCGCTTGTGCTGGGTGTGGCGGCGTCGGGCATGGAGCCGCACGTCGTGTTGCTGACGGGCGTGTCGGGCCTGCTCGCGGGTGCTTTGTCGATGGGTGCTGGCGAGTGGGTGAGCGTGCGCAGTCAGCGTGAGCTGCTTGACGCCTCGATCCCGGATCCGGACGCGCATCAGGCGGTCCCGGATTTGGACGTGGACGCGAACGAGCTGGCCCTCGTGTTTCGTGCGCGCGGGGAGAGCGAGGAGGAGGCGGAGGCTCACGCGAAGCAGGTTTTCGCGCGTCTCGCTAAGCCGGCGACCGGCGAGTCCGGCGCGATCGCGGTGCGCGCCGCGCTGGGCGGCAGCCCCGAGTTGGACGGCGCGGGCGAGCAGGTGGGCACGCCCATGAAGGCGGCGCTGTCCTCGTTCTGTTTCTTCGCGGCGGGCGCGTTCTTCCCGCTGGTTCCCTACATTCTGGGCCTGACTGGCCTGACGGCTATCGCCGTCGCGGCCGCGATTGTGGGCGTGGCCCTGCTGTTCACGGGCGGCGTGGTCGGCATCCTGTCGGGCCAGCCTCCGATGCCTCGCGCACTGCGCCAGCTCGTCGTGGGTTACGGCGCCGCGGGCGTCACCTACCTGCTGGGCTTGTTGTTCGGCACGACGGTCGCCTGAGTCTTCCACGCCGGGAACGAGGCCGGGGCCGCCTCGTGCTTCCCCTGACCTCAAGGGCGTGGTGAGGCGGCCCAGACCAGCATTCCCGTATCGTCACGCGGTCACATTGGCGCGACTGATTGTCGCGCGAGAGCGCAGGGTGCCGTGTCACCACGGCCAGTAACGCTGATTTTGTGCCGGCTTGGGCTCAACCCTGTGCCCGTGTTCGCCGACGACTTGATCGAAGATGTCGCCGGAATCGACGATGTCAAATTGCCATCCAATACGACGCCCGTGACCGTCAACGGCATCTGGCTCGAACGTCTCTTCCCACGTGTCCGGCTTGATACGGAAGAGGGCACGCGTGACGCCTCGATAGGCGGCGGCGACGTACTCAATTCCTTTCTGCTGGATCGTATCCTCGCTTAATTTCCACCACGAGCAAGTAGACTCACCGATTTCTTGGTAGTGCTGTTTTCGCACGGAGGACTCGAGCCACTCCCGTTTGTAGCCGTATCCCTGACGGGTTCCTCCTCCTGGAATGTCAGACTCATCGTCCACCCAGTCCCCCAGCGGAAAAATGAGGAGCGGCTCGTCATACTCGAGTACGGGAGCAGCCTTCTCCTCGATCAACCTCTCAAGACGCACGATCCCATGTCCACGAGAAGCTTCCTTGCGGAGATTTGTCAGTTGCTTTCGAGCCCCATCGGGATGACGCGACTCCCCCTTGTCTAGCGGCACGACCGGGAAAGACGTCAGGAGGTCGATACACGCGGCTTCCACCTGCGTATATTCAGCCTTGTTCAGCCCATGACGAATAATCCAAATATCAATGTCGCCGTCAAGTTCGCGGATTTTACGCACTTTGTCTGAAAAGGCCTGCTCGTCCACCTCAGTCTCAAGGTCTCCGCCGTCATAGGTCCACAGGGCTTCTCGGCCGTGAGCCGCGAAGCGCTCCCCCGTTCCTTTCCCAATGTAGAAGGGAATTCCGTTGCGAGGGTCGACGAGCGCGTAGACATAGTGCCCGAGTTCGTCGGCAACCTGTCGAAGAACGTCGGGGGATACCTCATCTTTTGTCACAGACACCATTGTTCGCTTCTTTCTTTAGAGGAATAAACACACTTCCAATTTTACATGCAGGCCGAGGCGCTCGTTGTATCTGCGGAGACCGTTAGCGAAGTCGGTGCCGCAGGCCGGGATCCGCATGGAGGTCCCCTGTGCGACACTGGTCGCGCGCGGCGCGCTGTCGGGCCTGGCGGTCGGTGACGCTCTGGGCACTGACACGCCGTTCCACGAACTATGTCGATGAATCCGGATGTCTGGCACGACGTCAAGACGGGGCGCATCAGCCTGCACTCAGACGTGTCATTCACGCGCACCGCCGATCTGGGGAAGATTCGCTTTGCGACGACACCAATCACGCTCGCACCGCACCACATGGATACCATTGATGCGAAAACTGCCGCATGGACTGACGCGGCAGGAAGAGGGGACACCCCATGGATCAGACACGGTTGAATCCCGAGCATGTGCGTGTCACGCCCGAGGGGGCGCGCATGATGACTCCATCGCGCCTCAGCGAGATCCTCGACGCGTGGGAGTCTCTCACATGGCCCGCCAGCCGGGCGGACGCCGCGGCCTTCCGCGATCACTTCGGATGGACTCCCGACCCCAGAGAAAGCCTACTCTTCACCTCCGACGTCGTGCCCGAACGATCATCCTCCTACATCGTCTACAACGCCTTCGACGGCGTCGCAGGCCTTATGTTCTATCTCGCAGCGCACCTAGACCCACATGACAAGAAGCAATGCGAGCAAGCGTTTTCTTACTACAACGAGTACCTCGAACAACGCCTTCATAACCGACTGGCCAGCAAAAGAACATTCGACGAGTCCTGCGTTGAGCTTATCTCCCAGGATAAAATCCTCTACTTCCTCGGCGGCGCCGCAGACAAGATCACACTATCTCTGAACTCTCCATCGGAGACGGGTAACCTGCTCGACTTCCTCGACCGCAAAGCCCGCGGCGAACTGGAAGACTGGGAACGTGAGTAACAGATCCTGACGTTCCATGTGCCCACACCCAACAGATACCCAACAATGTCGCACGTAATTCCCCCACCCCTCTTTCAAACTTTGAAATCAGACCGTTGAAATCATGCGGTTTTCGACCGCACTCAAAAACTGACCCAAGGGAATTACGTGCGACATTTGTCGGTAAGCCAGAGCGCTCCTGGGGGACGAGGCCAGAAACCCGTTGAAGTGCGGCCTGTGGCACACTGTGGGGATGACAGATTTTCTTTCTCGCGCACGCGGTGCCCTGGTGGGCCTCGCCGTCGGTGACGCTCTGGGCACCACGAACGAGTTTCAGCCCGCGGGCTCCTTTGAGCCGATCACGGACATGGTCGGCGGAGGCGTCTTCGGCCTCGAACCAGGCCAGTGGACGGACGACACGTCGATGGCGCTGTGCCTGGCGGATTCTCTGCTGGCATTGAACCGCTACGACTCCTACGACGTCATGGAGCGCTACGACCGCTGGCGCAAGGACGGGTACCGCTCCTCGACTGGAACCTGCTTCGACATCGGCAACCAGGTGATGCGCTCCCTGTGGGACTTCCACGAGAACCCGCGCATCCCCGAGGGCGCGCCCCGCTCCACCAGCGCAGGCAACGGCGCGATCATGCGCCTGGCGCCCGTCGTCATCGCCGGCTTCGAGGAGCGCGAGATCCGCGAGATCGTCGTCACCGCTGGCCTGAGTGCGCGCGAGACCCACTATTCGGTCGAGGCCGAGGCCGCCACCGAGGTCTTCGCCGCCCTCCTCGTGGGCGCACTGCTGGGGTGGGCGCCGGAGCACATCATCAACGTCGGCTGGGCCTCAACGGGTCCCGCCTTCGACGAGATGGCCGCGCGCGTCATCAGTGACGACCCGGCCGAGCGCGCCTCGTGGGAGTCAGAGACCAGCGGTTACATCGTCAACGGCCTGCGCCTCGCTGTTCACGGCCTCCTGGATTTCCCGTCCTTCAAGGATGCGACCCTGGCGATCGCAAACCTTGGCGGGGACGCGGACACGAACTGCGCGATCTACGGCCAGCTGGGCGGCGCTTTCTACGGGATCGAGGCCATCCCGGCCTCGTGGAGGTCCACCCTGTACCAGGGCGAGGAGATCGACGCGCTTGCCCGCGCCCTCGTGGAGCTGCGCCTGGAAGAGCCGCTGACGCGTTTCGACGAGGACCTGTAAGCCCCCGCGGCCCGCGGCACGCCCCCGCGTCGTCGCTTCACCGCCCGCTGCACCCACGCCTCGTCAACCTACACCCAACAGATACCCAACAATGTCGCACGTAATTCCCCCACCCCTCTTTCAAACTTTGAAATCGGACCGTTGAAATCATGCGGATTTAAGCCGCACCCAAAAACTGACCGGAGGGAATTACGTGCGACTTTTGGTGTCTGAGCCCCTTCCGCCGCATCCCACGCGCCACTCAGCCACCGCCTCTGGCCAGCGACTAGACTGGCGGCATCATGCCTGACTCTCGCCCCACGCCTTCGTCCAACCCCAACGCACGCCGCCAACGCGCGCGCAACACGGGTCGCGGTTCCGACGATCAGCACGGCCCCCGCCCCACTCGCCGGACGGGCCGCCCGCAGCGCGAGCACGCGCGCAGCAACGACAGCAACCACGTCGACCGCGCGAACCGAAGCAATCGCCGCCCCCAGCGCGAGCACGCGCGCCCCTTTAAGCCCTTCACGCCGGAGCAGCTAGCCGAGCGCGCGGCCGCGATCCCGGTCATCTCCTTCCCGGACCTGCCGGTGAGCGCCCGCCGCGACGAGATCGCGCGCGCCATCCGCGACCACCAGGTGGTCATCGTGTCGGGCGAGACGGGCTCGGGTAAGACGACGCAGCTGCCGAAAATCTGCATGCAGCTGGGCCGCGGCGTGGCCGGCATGATCGGGCACACCCAGCCGCGCAGGCTCGCGGCGCGCTCGGTCGCGGACCGCATCGCCCACGAGCTGGGCCAGACCGTGGGCCGCGAGCGCGGCCAGGTGGTCGGCTACCAGGTGCGTTTCACGGACGAGGTCGGCCCCACGACCCTGGTCAAGCTCATGACGGACGGCATTCTGCTGGCGGAGATTCAGTCGGATCCGATGCTGCGCCGCTACGACACGCTCATCATCGACGAGGCCCACGAGCGCAGCCTGAACATCGACTTCATCTTGGGCTACGTGGCGCGCCTGCTGCCCGCGCGCCCGGACCTGAAGGTCATCATCACGTCGGCGACGATCGATTCGGACCGTTTTGCGCGCCATTTCGGCACGTGGGAGGGCACTCCCGGCTCGGGTCGCCTGATCGAGCCGGCGCCGGTCATCGAGGTGTCGGGCCGCACGTACCCGGTGGAGATCCGCTACCGTCCCCTCGGCCCGACGACGCCCTCGTCGTACACGTCCGAGGCCTCGGCGCAGCAGGCGAACGATCCCACCGAGACCGTCGAGACCACTGACGTCACCGAGTCCGGCCCCATGCAGTTGGTCCTGGAGGACCCGGACGACGAGCTGGCGACGCTGGGCTACGGCATGGGCGAGGACATCGACGTGGAGACCGCGATCTGCCACGCGGTGGACGAGCTGAGCGCGGAGGGCGACGGCGACATCCTGGTCTTCCTGCCCGGCGAGCGCGACATCCGCGACACGGAGGCGGCCCTCCTCGATCACTTGAAGGGACGAGGCCGGCGCGCGGGAGACGACAAGGGCGCACGCCCGGGGGACATCGAGATCCTGCCCCTGTACGCGCGGCTGACGGCGGCCGAGCAGCATCGCGTGTTCGAGCCGCACCGGCTGCGCCGCGTGGTCCTGGCGACGAATGTCGCGGAGACATCGCTGACGGTGCCGGGCATCCGCTACGTCATCGACCCGGGTTTGGCGCGTATTTCCCGCTATTCCAACAAGACGAAGGTGCAGCGCCTGCCGATCGAGCCGGTCAGCCAGGCCAGCGCGAACCAGCGCGCGGGCCGCTGCGGCCGAGTCGCCGAAGGCGTGGCGATCCGCCTGTTCTCCCAGGCCGACTACCTCTCGCGCCCGCGTTTCACGGAGCCGGAAATCCTGCGCACGTCGCTGGCCAGCGTCATCTTGCAGATGGCGTCCCTCGGCCTGGGCGCGGTCGAAGACTTCCCATTCCTGGACGCCCCGGATCGGCGCGCGGTGCGCGACGGCGTGGCCCTCCTCGTCGAGATCGGCGCGCTCGCGTCCGGCGAGCCGCAGGAGCGCCGAGGCCGTGGCGACCGTTCCCGCACACGCGACGAACGCGGCACACACGACGCAGGCAACGCGCGGGATACCCGCGAGGATCAGGACGCCTCGGGCACCGCGCCCACCGCCCGGGACGCTGAGCAGCCGGACGCGGCCCAGGCCTCGTCCCAGTACAGGCTCACCGGCATCGGCCGGGACCTGGCGCGCCTGCCGATCGACCCGCGCCTGGGGCGCATGCTGCTGGAGGCCGAGCGCCTGGGATGCGCCTCGGAGGTGCTCGTCATCGTGGCGGCGCTGTCGATCCAGGACGTGCGCGAGCGTCCGGCCGAGCATCAGGGCACGGCGGACGCCTCGCACGCGCGTCTGGCGGACCCGCATTCGGACTTCATCACCTACCTGAACCTGTGGCGCTACCTGGCGGTGCAGGCCCGCGACCTGTCGGGCTCGGCGTTCCGGCGCATGTGCCGCGCGGAGTTCTTCCACTACCTGCGGTGGCGCGAGTGGCGCGACGTGGTCGGCCAGCTGCGCCAGATGGCGCGGGCGCTGGGGATCGGCGTGGGGCCGGTGGGCGAGCCGTCGACGGGCGACGTCGTGGAGGCCGCCCGCTTCGGCGGTGCGCAGGACGCGGCCGTGCGCGCGGTCCTGGCCTACGGGCAGGGCACGGCGAGCGTGGACGCGGACCAGGTGCACCGCTCGCTGCTGGTCGGCCTGCTGTCCTACCTGGGGTCGTGGGACGAGACGAAGCGCGACTACGAGGGCGCGCGCGGCACGCACTTCACGATCTGGCCGGGCTCGGGCGTGAGCGGGCACCCCGCCTGGGTGATGACGGCGGAGCTCGTGGAGACCTCGCGCCTGTTTGCGCGCACGGTGGCCCGCATCCGCCCGGAGTGGGTGGAGCCGGCGGCGCGCGGCCTGCTCAAGCGCTCGTATTCGGAGCCGTTCTGGTCGGTCGGCAAGGGCGCGGCGATGGTCCGCGAGCGCGTGACCCTCTACGGGCTGACGCTGGCGGCGGACCGCGAGGTGCTGCTGGGCCGCCTGGGTGACCTCGTCATCGACGAGGCCGTGGCCGCCTCGCGCTCTCACGCTCCGCGCGCGGGGTCGTTGGAGGCGTTGGCGGCCGGCTTGGTGTCGGCGTCGAAGGACCCCCTGTCGTCCGGGTCGTTTGAGCCGCGTCATTTCGAGGAGTTGGCGGCCACGCGCGAGGGGACGACAGCGCACGAGCTGGCCCGCGAGATGTTCATTCGCAACGCCCTGGTGGATGGCCAGTGGAGGGAGAGGCACGGTTTCCAGCGCCGAAACGAGGCCCTGGTGGAGCAAGCGCGCGAGGTTGAGCGCCGCAGCCGCACCCACGGCCTCGTCGCGGACGAGCAGGCGCGCTTCCGTTTCTTCGACGACCTAATCCCCGAGCACGTGACCAGCGCGGCGGCGTTCAACCGCTGGTGGAAGGACGAGCGCCGCGAGCGCCCGGATCTACTCATTTACCCGGCGTCCCTGCTGATGCCGCGCGAGGCGACGTCGGGCGAGGGCTTCCCGGACCGGTGGCAGTGCGGCGAGCTGTCGCTGCCCTTGAGCTACGAGTTCGCGCCGGGCAGCCCGCGCGACGGCGTGTCGATGCGCATCCCGATCGAGGTGCTCGAGCGCGTGAGCGATGCGGGCACGGACTGGCTGGTGCCCGGCATGCGCGAGGACCTGCTGACCGAGGCAATCCGCGCGCTGCCCAAGGGCGTGCGCCGCCTCCTGGCCCCCGCGCCGGACGTGGCCGCGTCGGTCGCGCGCTGGATCGAGCAGGCGGGTGACAAACCGGCCGAGGCCGTGGTGGCGTCGGCGGGTTCCGACGCTGCGGGGTCCGGCGGTGCGGGGTCCGGCGGTGCGGGGTCAGCGAAGGGCGGCGGGAAGAAGACCGCCCAGTCCGACGAGCCTGACCCCCTAAGCCTGGACGCCGCGATGGGCCGCCTGGCCGCGTGGGGCGCGACCTCGGGCCGAGTCTCGACGCGCAATTCTCCCGCAAAGGCCTCCAAGAAGGGCGCGCAGAAGGCCACCGCACAGCAGGTCTCGGCGGGAGCGAGCGCGGGCGCGACGGGCACAGCGGCGCAGCCGCGCACAGCGGCGCAGCCGCGCACAGCGGCGCAGCCGGGCGCGAATCCCACGACCGGCACGATCGTCGGCACTGGGAGTCACGCGGGAGCAGTCGCATCGGGCGCGGCCACGTCGGCCAACGCCTCCGGCACTGCTGCCCCCACGCGTCGCACGCTCACCGACGGCCCCGTCCTGGACGCCCTCGCTCACGCGGTGCGCGTCCTGCGCGGCGTAGACCTGTCCGACTCCGACCTGGCGCACGCGCGCGCCCACCTGCCTGACCATCTGCGCATGACCTTCGTCGTCACCGACGCGTCGGGCAAGGAGCTGGGCTCGGGCAAGGACCTGGCCTACCTGCAACGCTCCCTGGCCAGCGCCGCCAACAAGGCGGTGCGCACGGCCGTGCGCGCGGCCCTCGAGGAGGCCAGTGAGAAGCAGACCCGCAGGAACAAGCGCGGGCGCAGCACCTCAGGGAAGGCCGCCACCGGCGCGAACAACACCGCGAGTGGAGTACCCTCCCCCACGGACACCTCCACGGGATCGCCCGGTGGGGAGAGTCCCTCCACCCGCGCCTCCGACTCCAGCGAGGGCGCGCAGTCAGCACCCGGGGGCGCGCATGCGCCGAAGGGCACCCAGGCCTCGTCCCCGGACCCCACCTTCCACGCCGACGGCATCACGCAGATGCCGACGCTGCCGCGCTCGATCACGCAGACCTCGGGCGCGATGACGCTGCGGGCGTTCCCCGCGCTGGTCCCCCAGGGCAGCGCCGCGGCCCCCGCGGCAGGCGTGCGCGTCATGGCGAGCGCCGCCGAGGCCGACCGCGAGCACCGTGCCGGCCTCGCCCGCCTGCTGCTCACCCGCGTCGCCCTGGCAACGAACCGCGTCACCACGCGGTGGACGGGCCGCGAGGCCCTCATGCTGGCGGCCTCCCCCTACGCGGACACGGCGGCCCTGGTCGCGGACGCGCAGCTGGCCTCGGCCCTCGCCCTGGTCGACGAGCTGAGCACCCCGGCCGACGTGCGCGATCCCGAGGCCTTCGAAACCCTCGTCGCGGCCGCGCGCGACGCCCACGAGGACCGCGTCTACCAGATCCTCTCCCACGTCGTGCGGGCCCTGGAGGCCAGCGCCGAGGCCGACGCCGCCGTGCGCTCCCACCCGCAGGCCTCGCTCGAGGAGACGACGCGCGACGTCGCCCGCCACGGGCGCACCCTCCTGTACGAGGGCTTCGTGTCGGCCACCCCGGCCTCGGCGCTGCCGCACCTGGGGCGCTACCTGCGCGCGGGGGCCGTGCGCATTGAGCGCGCCGCTTCCTCGCCGGGGGCGCTGGGGCGCGACCTGGAGGACATGGACCGCATCCACGAGGCCGAGGCCGAGATCGCCGCCACGCGGCAGGCCCTGGAGCGTCGGCCCTACGACGCCCGCGCCGCCGCCGCGCTCACGCAGGCGCGGTGGATGGCCGAGGAGCTGCGCGTCTCCATGTTCGCCCAGACCCTGGGAACACCCAACAAGGTCTCCATGAAGCGCCTCCTCGGCGTGCTCGCGGGGGCGCGATGAAGCGGGCCAACATGCATGCCTCCATGTTCGCCCAGACCCTGGGCACGCCGGGCAATGGCGCCCCGAAGCGCCTGCTCGGCATGCTCGCGGGGGCGCGATGAAGCGGGACGAGGCGCGCACCCTCGCGCGCTCACTCATGGACGCGGCGGGGTTGGCCGACTGGCGTTTCCGCTTCGACCACGCCAAGCGGCGGGCCGGGGCGTGCACGCACTCCACGCGCACGATCAGCCTGTCCGGGCCTCTCACCGACCTGTACGACGAGGACACGATCCGCGGCGTCATCCTGCACGAGATCGCCCACGCCCTCGTCGGCCCCGCCCACGGGCACGACGCCGCGTGGAAGCGGGCGGCCCGTGCCCTCGGCGCGCCTGACTCCGCGCGATTGTCCTCCTCCCTCCCCGCCCCGGACGCGCCCTGGGTGGGCACGTGCCCTCGCTGCGGCGCCACGCGACGCCTGTACCGCGCCCCGCGCCGCGTCTCCTCGTGCGGGGTGTGCTCGCGCTCCTTCGACCCCGCGCTCATCCTCGCGTGGGAGCATCACGGGAAGGCGGCCTCGCCCGGGCGCGCCTACGAGCGCGAGCTCGCCTCGATCCGCCGCTCTCGCCGCTGACCGCCGCCTGGCACCCTGGAACCCACGCCGCCCGGCACCCACACCACATCCGGCTTCACACCCCGGTTACCCAAAAATGTCGCACGTAATTCCCCCCTCACTCTTTCAAACTTTGAAATCGCACTGTTGGTATTTCAACGTTTGTAGACAGGTTAAAAACTGACTCGACGGAAATTACGTGCGACTTTTGGGAGGGACCCACCAACCACGCACGGACCCCTTCCCCACCCCGGCCTCACACACCCGGTTACCCAAAAATGTCGCACGTAATTCCCCCCTCAGTCTTTCAAACTTTGAAATCGCACTGTTGGTATTTCGACGTTTGTGGACAGGTTAAAAACTGACTCGACGGAAATTACGTGCGAGTTTTGGGGAGGGGCCTCCCAGGCCCAGCCTCGGGCCCAGCCTCGAGGCCAGCCGGGCCTGCCGGGGCCGGAATGCTGCCCGCGGCGTGCATCTGCCCACGTCACAGGCCCGAACACAGCCAAAGGCAAGCAGACACACACCCCCCGGGGATACCCTTGATCCCAACACCCCCCGAGAGAAGGAAGCCATGGGTACCATCGCCAGCCCCGACGCCAGCACCGCTCCCGACCGCGAAGTCCTCACATGGCAGGGCTTCGGCGACGCGTCCCGCGAGCTCACCCAGCAGATCATTGACTCCGGGTGGATCCCGGACCTGATTGTCGCGATTGCGCGCGGCGGCCTCATTCCCGCGGGCGCGATTGCCTACGCGATGGACGTCAAGGCGATCGGCACGATGAACGTCGAGTTCTACTCCGGCATCGGCGAAACCCTCGACGAGCCCATGCTGCTTCCCCCGCTCATGGACGTCTCCGCGATGGACGGCAAGCGTGTCCTCGTCGTCGACGACGTCGCCGACTCCGGCAAGACCCTCAAGATGGTCATGGACCTCATCGACGAGCACGGCCTCACTCTCGACGGCTCCGCCGCCGTGCGCGTCGAGGCGCGCAGCGCGGTGATCTACAAGAAGCCGGTCTCCATCATCGACCCCGACTACGTGTGGGCACACACCGACAAGTGGATCAACTTCCCCTGGTCGACGCTTCCCGTCATCAAGCCCTGAGGCAGGCGCAGATGGGCAACGAGGCCATGGCAGGCGCAGTGGAATCGCAGCAGGAGGGCGGACCCCGGGAGGGCGCGCAAGCCTCGTCGATGACCGCTCGCATTGTCGAGGCCGTGGTGCGCCGCGCACGCCTCGGTGACCCCGTGCGCGTGTTGGGGCTGACCGGCCCGCCGGGGACGGGCAAGACGACGATTGCGGCCGAGCTGGCTCGCGCCCTCCCGCAGGCGGGCATCCCGGTCGCAGGGCTCGCGCCCATGGATGGCTTCCACATGTCGAACGCGCTGCTGGCGGCGCGCGAACTGGCGGACCATAAGGGTGCGCCCGACACCTTTGACGTAGGCGGATACGTAGCTCTCCTGGGGCGGGTGCGCCGCGCGAACGGCGTGGTGTTGGCTCCCGATTATCGGCGCGACCTGCACGAGCCGGTTGCCGCGTCTCTGCCTATCGAGGTCGACGGCGTTGTCATCACCGAGGGCAACTACCTGGGTCTCGAACTGCCCGGCTGGGCCGACGTGCGAGGCCTCATTGACCTGCTCGTTTATATCGACACCCCTTTTGACGAGCTGGCCTCTCGCCTGATTGAGCGGCACATGAGTTTTGGGCGCGATCGCGCGGATGCGGCGCACTGGGTGCGCACGGTGGACGCGGCGAACATGGCGCTTGTGGAGCGCACGAAGGCCCGCGCGGACCTCGTTCTCTCCCTCTAGCGCGCGCCCCCACGCGCCTGCACCCCCGCGCCTCCACGCCTGCACCCCCGCGCCTCCACGCCTGCGAGCCTGCACACCCGCGCCTCCACACCCGGTTACCCAAAAATGTCGCACGTAATTTTCACCGGGTCAGTTTTAGAGTACGGCCGAAAAGCGCATGATTTCAACGATCCGATTTCAAAGTTTGAAGTTCTCGGGAGGGAATTACGTGCGACTTTTGGGTGTCGGGTAATTAACACCAACCCAAGCCCAGGATTTTCACACCTCCAGGCGCCACGTCGCGCACATTTCCACCCTTTACAAGTAAGGTGAACCTATGTTCCTTTTGCTTGGTCTTCTTGGCGGTCTCGTCACGGGCATTTCTCCGTGCATTCTTCCCGTCCTCCCCGTCCTCTTCCTCGGCGCCGCCGGGGGACGCGATTCCGCAAAGGCCGCCACGGCCTCGTCCCCTGAGAACGCGAGCAACAGCGTCGATCCCGGGCTCTTCCGCGTCGCGCCGGGCGTGAACGTCGGCAAGGGCAGCGGCTCCCCCAAGGTCGCCGCACGCAAGGCCGGCGACGACTCGCCGAGCGTCGCGCGCCGCCCCCTGCTGATCGTCGCCGGCCTGATCACCTCGTTCATGCTGATCACGGTTGCAGGGTCGGCGCTGCTGAGCCTGCTGCACCTGCCGCAGACCGCGATCCGCTGGGCGGGCATTGTGCTGCTTGTGGCCGTGGGCATCGGCATGATCGTTCCGAAGGTTATGGAGGTCCTGGAGCGCCCGTTCGCGCGCCTGGCACCCCGCACGACGGGAGATAGTGCGGGCTTCGGCCTGGGCCTGGTGCTGGGCGCGGCGTTCGTGCCCTGCGCGGGGCCGGTCCTGGCCTCGGTGATCGTCGCTTCGAACACGGGCCAGTTCACCTGGCACATTGTAGGCCTGGCGATTTCCTTCGCGGTGGGCCTGTCGATTCCGCTGCTGGCCGTGGCTCTGGCGGGATCGGGCGTGGCCGCGAGCTTCCTCAAGGCCCGCCAGCGCCCGCTGCGCATCGCCGCCGGCGTCGCCATGATTGCCCTCGCGCTCGGCATCGCGACCGACGCGCCGGCCACCCTCCAGCGCATGATCCCCGACTACACGGCGTCCCTCCAGGCGGGCGAGGGCGAGGCGTGCGAAACCGGCGCCTGCGACCCCGAGACCGAGGTCGAGGCCCGCGGCGACTTCGCCCAGTGCGCGCGCGACTCCGGCTCCACCAAGGACTGCGGCGCCCTGCCGACCATCAACGCCTCCGAGTGGATGAACGCCCTCGGACAGCCCTCCGGCACGGTGACGCTCGTGGACTTCTGGTCGAGCTCGTGCACGAACTGCCAGCGTGAAATCCCCGAGCTTGAGCGCATCTACGAGAAGTACAAGGACTACGGCCTGGTCGTGGTCGGCGTGCACTCGCCCCAGCAGCCCCACGACCGCGACGCCGCCGTGGTCAGCGGCGCAATCACGAAGCTGGGCATCACCTACCCGGTGGCGCTGGACCCCGAGCTCGAGGCCTTCCAGGCCTACGGCGCCACCGCCTGGCCCACGCACTACATCGCAGGCGCGGACGGCCAGCTCCGCGAGGTCGGCCGCGGCACCAAGGGCGTCGAGGAGCAGATCCGTGCTCTTCTCGCCGAGGCCGGGGCAGCTCTCCCGGACTGAGCGACCGGCTCACTGCGGTGAGCAACTTAGTGACAGCGGGCGGCTACCCTCTCGGGTAGCCGCCCGTCGCATGTACCCGTACCGTCCTGCCGAGCAGGCGAGCTGAGCACGGTGTCACGCCTCTCGCGCCGACCGTACCCTGCCACCCCCCAGGCCTCGTTCGCCGATCCCTCGCTCCCCAGCCCAGGCCTCGTCCCCCGGCCGCGGCTTTTCTCCACACCCTCAAAGCCCAGTTACCCAAAAATGTCGCACGTAATTCCCCCACAGCTATTTCAACTTTTGAATTCAGATCGTTGAAATTCCGCGGTTTTCAGAGGACTCCAAAACTGACCATTTTAGAATTACGTGCGACTTTCGAGGGCCGCCGAGCATGGCGAACACACGGGATATCAGCCGCACAGATCCACGTCCCACGCGACCTCGCGCCGATCAGTGCCACTCGGCGTTACCGACAGCCCAGGTACCGTCCTCCTGCTCGACGAGGGTCAGGAACACCAGCGCGCGGACCGGCTCGTGCGAGTCGTCCGCGTAGGAGCGCGTGAAGCTGACGAGCCTCACCCACTTATTGCCTTCGCGGCGGGGTGATTCCCTGCCTTCGACGCCGATGTTCTCAATCGTGACAGTCGTGTGGGAGTGGTTCGGCACCAGCGGCAGGAACTCACCCTGCCCTCTCTCCAGCTCAGGGGTCGGCGTGTGTTTACGCTGCAGCTCGGGCGTTTCGTAGACGCTCGCGCGGATGGACGCGAACGCGTCCGTGACGTCGCGCGACGCGTCCCAGGTTTGATTGGTGATAACGTAGGCGGAGCACACCGCGTCGGCATCCTTGCGATCAACGGTGGACGGGTCGGGCAGGAGGTCGTCGAGCCACTGAACCGATGCTGGGTGCAGGCAGGTTCCGTCGGGCGCAGAGGTGCCGTCCTCACACGGGGGCATGCTCGAGGCCGTGGCCTCCGGGGTGGGAGCAGCCGCCTCAGACTGCGGCGCGGTGTCGGGTGCCTGTGAAGTCTCGCTGGGCGAGGACGAGGAGTCGCCACTCATTCCTCCGTTGGAATCGGAGCTCGCCTTCGAGGCCGTGGTTCCCGAGTCCGCGTTAGTCAGGAACGTACGTGCCATAAAGAAGCCACCGACGCCCAGGACGAGGGCAACGGCTGCGACAAGTGCAATGACGATCATTGTCGCCCGCTCGCCACGTGCAACTTTTTTCAGTGCGTTCATATGCTTCCTTAGTTCGTGTCGTGTATGCGCGCGCAATCGCCTGTGGCGTATGACCGCTCAGCGGCGTTGTCGTGCGCGACCAATACTCGTGCGTGAGCGCCCGGCTGACACGCTCGACGAGGTCCCACCAGGTTCCTCGCTACCCGCAGGCCGTGCAGCTGCTGACCGAGAAGTCAACGATCCCACCTTAATCCGTGACGCGAGCAACAAACAACCTCATCCCATTGGCGAGACGCGTTTGTCGACGGCTTCACCAGCCCCGCACTCGGCTCCGCCATGGAGTCGTTTCCAGACCCAGGCCACCCCCTTCACCCTGACCCACGCCCCCCGACCCACGCTTACCCAAAAATGTCGCACGTAATTCCCCCACAGATATTTCAACTTTTGAATTCACATCGTTGAAATTCCGCGGTTTTCAGAGGACTCCAAAACTTACCACCTTAGAATTACGTGCGACTTTCTGAGTTATCCACAGATTTTTCAAACTACACACACAAACTGCCACAAAGGTGCACAATAAGCCCATGGACCTCAACGAAGAGCTTCGTAAGCGACATGGAATCACACGAATCACGAGCCTGCACCACGCAGAGCTCACACCGGCGATGCTGCCACAATCCATCGGACACTACCGAGGCTGGATCTATGACAAGAACAGCTTCACTCTCGATCAGGTACGCGCCTTCGTCTACAACGCGTGCATCTCCTGCGTGAGCGCCGCGCACATGTACGGGCTTCCGATTCTCATGGAGGACCGCCCACACAAGACCCACCTATCGGTTGCATACAACCGAGGAATGCACCCGTCGAAACTACGACGCTTTGACGACGTGCTCATTCACAGGGAACCCATCCTGAGCGCCGAAGAGGAACGCACGCACGTAGCCAGCATCGGCACAGTCTTGGAGCGAGTGCTCGTCTGTATGCCTCTCAAGGTATCCCTACCGATGCTCGACGCCGCACGAAACCAAGGCTTGTACGACATCTCAACCCTGACGTTGCCAACGTCCGGCAGCAGAGTCCCCCACCTGCGCGAGGCCGCCCTGTCGACCGACCGCGCGCGGTCGATCCTGGAGACGGTTGCGCGCCTGATCCTGATCGACATGGGACTGAACCCGCAGGTGGGCGTATGGATCGAGGGGGTCGGCGAGGTCGACATGATCATCCTCGGCTTCATCGTCATCGAGGTGGACGGCTGGGCTTTCCATTCCTCGAAAGAACAGCGTGAGAAGGACCTGAAGCGCGACCGCGAGCTCCTGCGTCGCGGGTACGTGGTCCTGCGTTTCACCTACGACGATGTCATGAACGGCGATTTCGAGAGGGAGGTGCCCGAATCGGTGAAGGCGATCCGAGGCCTCGTGTCGCACGAGGACGCCGAGGGAGCTCGCGCGGCCGCCAAGAACATCGATTTCCTGCAGATCCTGGGCGGGCTCTACCTGCCGAACCACGGCCTCGGACAGGCGTCGTAACGCCCACACACCACGCTTACCCAAAAATGTCGCACGTAATTCCCCCACCGCTATTTCAACTTTTGAATTCACATCGTTGAAATTCCGCGGTTTTCAGAGGACTCCAAAACTGACCGTTTTGGAATTACGTGCGACATTGGGGGGAAGCGCGCTCAGCGGGCCAGGTCGAGGATGACCGGCGTAACTCGCTCGATGACCTCCAGGGTGTCCAGGAAGTCCTGGTGGCCGCCGTACCACGGGTCGGGCACGTCGCCGCGCCCCGCGGGGTCGAGGTCACGGTACAGGCAGATGCGTGGCCCCGCGCCCTCGTCGCTCACCGGAGCTCGGCCAGACAACGAGCCTGCTCCACCCGCAGGTCCCCCGCCTGCGCTCGGCGCGCCCCCGTACTCAACCCCCGCACGATCGGCGAGGCGCTGCAGCACGGTCAGGTGCCGCGAGGTCATGGCCAGGATCAGGTCCCACTCCCCCAGCTCACCCGCGCGGATCTGGCGCGCGCGGTGGTCGGGCACGGTGTATCCGGCGTCGCGCAGGACTCGGGCGGCGCGCCTGTCGATGGGGTTGCCTTGCTCCTCGTCGGAGACACCGGCGCTATCGACGACGATGTCCACGTCGGCGCGCGCGGCGGCCTGCTCGAGGACCGCGTGCGCCATCGTCGAGCGGCAGATGTTGCCGGTGCAGACCATGAGGACGCGGGCGGGGCGGGGCTGGGTCATGTGGGTTCCCTTCTGTGTGGGGCCTGTGGGACGAGGCCTGGGCGTGGCCCCCGTCCCCGTTTCCTTGCGGCGGTGGGACGCCCGCAAGCCCTCTTTACAGCAGGCTCAGGTACGCGCGAACGGCTTCGGCGCTGTGTCCGGCGGCGCGCTGTCCGTCCATGTGGAAGGCCTGGTCGGCGCTGGGCCCGCACAGGTCGGAGACAGCGCGCAGGGAGATCCAGTCGACGCTGGAGGACCAGCAGACTTGGGCCATGGCGCAGGTTTCCATGTCGGCGCCGATGGCGTCGGGGAAGCGCGTCCGCATGGGGTCGGCGACTTGTTCGGTGCAGAAGGAGTCGGAGGAGACGATGCGGCCTTCGCGCACGGTGTGAGCGATCAGCGCGGGCAGTTCGGCCAGTCGTGCGACGGCGGCGTCGGAGGAGGTGTAGTCGACGGGCATTTGGGGGACCTGGCCCATGGCGTAGCCGAAGGCGGTGGCGTCGGCCTGCCCGTAGATGGCGGTGGTGCCGACGGCGATGTCGCCGACGTTGATGTCGCGGGCGAGCCCGCCGGTGGTGCCGGCGGCGATGACGATGGGCGCGTCGACGAGGGTGAGGGCGCGCGCGGTGGCGGAGGCCGCGTTGGCCAGGCCGATGCCGGAGGTGACGACGAGGACGGTCTTGCCGTCGAGGATGCCGAGCGCGAAGCGCTGCGTCTTGTGGGTGCCGGCCAGCACGGCGTGCGGGGTTTCGTCGTCGCCGATGGGGGCGAGCGCGTGCAGGAGGGGCGCGGCCTCCATGTCCATGGCGGCTTGGATGATGGCGTCGACGCAGGTGCGCTGGGGGAAGCTGAGGTTCATGGGTCCATGGTAGGCGACGAGGCCGACTCGGGTCTCGCTCGCCTCGCCCGTGGGGTGCATCGACGAGGCCGTGGCGTGTTTGTCGGGCCCGTCCACTCCTGGGTCCCCCAAAAGTCGCACGTAATTTAACACGGTCATTTTTGGACATAGCCCACAAACGTTGCAATTCCAACGATGCAATTTCAAAATCTGAAATACGCACAGGGGAATTACGTGCGACATTGTTGAGGAACCAAGGGGCCGAGCCCCGGCCTCGTGCCTGTCAAGCGGCGCGGCGACGCTCGCGCGTTTTCGTCGCCCCGAGGGGCGGTGGTGGAAGGGGCCGGGTGGGAGGTCCGTGATCACTGGTCATGTCCGTCGGGGCCCGACTGACAGGCCTGCCGCTCCCACGTCTTTCGGCGCGAGGCTTTTACTCGTGACCGCGTTCCTCGAGCATCTTTCTGAGGGCGGCGGTGCGCCCGGCGTCGATCTCGTCATCGGTCATGGTCGCGGTCTGCGTGATCTGTTCGGCGCCCGAGAGCTCGGAGGGGGCCTCGACCGGCGAAGGCTTGTCCTTCCTGCGTTTGCGGGAGACGACCCACAGGACGGTGGAGACGACGATGATGAGGGCGACGGCGGCGAGGACGGCGATCATCCAGGGCTTCATGACGGCGCCCTTGACCTGCGCGGCTTCGGCGGCAACGGCCTCTTCGTCCATGGGCACGCGCTCGCCGGTGACGAGGAGGCGGTGGGTGTTGATGCCGTAGGGCGTGCAGGTGATGAGGGTGGCCAGGTCCTTGCCTTCGACCTTGTTGAGGGTCTCGGTTTCGTTGGGCAGGACGACGCGGATGTCGTTGATTTGGTATTTGAGGTGGCGGCCGGGGACTTCGATGTAGAAGACGTCGCCTTCCTTGAGGCTGGTGAGCTGGTCGAACATGGTGGCGGTGCCCAGGCCTGTGTGTCCGGTGAGGACGGTGTGCGTGGATTCGCCGCCGACGGGCAGGGCGGTGCCGAAGAGGTGGCCGATGCCCTTGTCGAGGGTCGCGGTTTCGGTGCCGTGGTAGATGGGGAGGTTGACGTCGATGGAGGGGATCTTGACGGTGGCCATGACGTCGTTGATGTTGAGCTGACTCAGGTATTCCTGGTAGGCCTCGGTGCCAGGGCGCTGGGCGTCGAGCCAGGGGTCGAGGATCGGCGACTCGGCAGCGTTGGCGTTGTATTCGTCGGCGCGGCGCAGGTTTTCGGCGACGGCGTCGGGGCCGACGTCTTCGGCGACGGCGCTGAATTGGGAGGCGATGGATTCCTGGCGGTAGTTGTTGTACTGGGTCGCGAAGACGGGGTACAGGAGGACCAGGATGCCGGCGAGGAGCAGGATCGGGGGCGCGATGGCGAGGAGGCGCCGCTTGAGGGGGCTCTTCTGTTTGTCGGGCGCTTGGGTGCTCACGCTTTCTCCGTTCATTGCCGAGGCCGTGGAAGTTTGTCTGGTTACAGGGTAGTACCGCTGGGGGCGGTGTGCGGGCAACGCGAGGGGGTGTGGACCCGCGGGTCCACACCCCCCTGTGTGTCGCTAGCTAGCGAGGATCAGGCGTCGGCCTGCTCCTTGCGGCGCTTGTTGGCCAGCGCGATCGCACCGGAGCCGCCCACGAGGAGGGCGCCAGCGCCGATCAGGACGCCAACACCGGCAGCACCGGTCAGCGGCAGGTTGAAGCCACCGTTCTTCGGGACGTCCTTGACGGTCGTCGCGAGGGTGTAGGTGTTATCCTCGGTGGAGTTGGTCTGCAGGACCTGGAAGGCGATCGGGCGGGTCTGGAGCTCGAAGCCGTCGGGGGCCTTGGTCTCAACGAGGCAGTAGTAGCCGGGGTTGGCGACGGCCTCGTTGTTCTCCCAGTCGTTGTTGCGCAGGCCGTCGATGGTGACCACACCGTTGGCGTCGGTGGTGAACGAGGTCTCGCCCTTGACGGTGAGCTTATCGCCCAGCGTGGCGTTGTTCGACTCGAAGTTCGCGGCGGGCGTGCCTTCAGGCGTGCACTTGTAGACCTCGAAGGTGGCGCCCGCGAGCGTCTTGGTGTCGTCCTTGGCGTTGACCTTCGTGATCTTCACCTTGCCGAACTTGGAGACGACCTCGGAGTTCGGGTAATCCGGCGGGGGAACGGTGCCCGAGTTGGGCTTCCAGCCGTTGGAGGGGGCGTTGGGGAGCAGGATGGCCTTGTTCTTGAACAGGCCGTCAGCCTCAACCTTGTCCTTGACGGTGCCGGACAGGTCCATCTGGACCTTGGTGGTGTCGTCCTTGCGGTTGTCGAGCAGCTTCTTGCGGCCGTCCGCGGTGAACTCGGCGGTCCAGAACATGGTCTTGCCATCGGTGCCGGTGGCGGAGATCAGCTTGTAGTCAGTACCCTTGGCCAGGGCGACCTCGCCGGTCTTGCCGTCGATGATCTTCAGGGCGACGTTCGCCTCGGGCAGCTCAACGCGCTTGTCGTACTGGTCGACGACGTCGTAGAAGTCGAGGGCCTCAGCGGCGGGGATGTCCGACTTGATGGTGTAGGAGATCTCGGAGCCGATGGCCGGGGTGGTATCGTCCTTAACCGTCTTGTCGACGCCAGCCTTGGAGTTCTTCGGGTAGGCGTGGACGTCGTAGACCCACTTGTTGAGGTCGGTCGGGTGCGTCATGGGCACCGTGATGATGAAGGGCTTGGAGCCGACGTAGCCGGCGGGGGTCACAGTCTCGGTCACGATGTAGGCGCCGAGGGGGAGGCTGTCAAACTTAGCCACGCCGCCGCCGGAGGTGGTCACGGTGAGGGCAGCGTCGGTGCCCCCAGCCTTCGCAGTATCAACGTTGCCGTTGTAGCCGGCGAGCTTCTCCCAGCCGGCCTGCGTTTTGAGGTCGACGTTGGTCAGCTTCTCGACGGTGAAGGTCACGCCGTCGAGGGGGGTACCGCTCGCGTCGGCGTCCTCGAGGCCGTTACCAGCGGTGGTGCCGTTGGTGTTGTCCTTGACCAGCTTGTGGATGGTGATGGAGCCGGTCTTGGTGGGGTCGAGGTCGACCAGCGAGGGGACGGCGGTGGCAGCAAGGCCGAAGGCGGGGGCGGCCTGCGTCGCGGAGGTGGCGGCGGGCAGGGCCAGCGCGCCGGCGGCGACGGCGAAGGCTGCGAGCAGGCTCAGGCTGCGGCGGGTCTTCGTGGTGCTCATGGGTTTTCTTTCTCCTGTGTGTGTGATTTCGGGAGTTTTTCTTGATGGTGGGTCACCGTGGTCACGGGACCTCATGGGTGGCTCAGGCGAGTGCCTTGCGCCTCTTGGTGGTGACCACGGTCATCACCATCGCCCCGGACATGAGCGCCGCTGCGACGCCGATGTAGGGGAAGATTCCGGTGCTGCCTGCCTTGGGCAGCTCACCAACCTCGGTGTCCTTGACAACGATGGTGGCTTTGCGGGTTCCGGCAGCCATGAAGCCCTGGGGGCCGGAGGCGCCGGTGGCCTCGGAGGAGAACGCCTGGACGGCGCTCCTGGCCCACTTGGACTGGTCCGTGAGGTCGGACGCGAGCTCAACGTTCGTGCCGGATCCGTCCGCGCGGGCGGTGGTCAGCTTGAACTCGAGGGGCTGGGGCAGCAGGGAGTGTCCCGCGGGGGCCTTGGTCTCGACCAGCCAGTAGGCGGTGTCAAGATCGAGGTCGTTGACGCTCCAGTAGTATCCGTCGGTCGCGTTGGCCTGGGTCAGGGTCTTGACCACGGTGGCATTCGCATCCGTGTTGGGGTTGGACTTGTAGATCGCGAACTCGGCGCCCTTCAGGGGGTACATGGCCGCGTTGTTCGGACCGATGTACTGGTTCGAGGCATCCGCGAAGGTGGAGCCGGTGTTCTGCGTGCCGGCCTTCACGATCACGAAGTCGTGGGGGACGGTCGGGCCACAGGCCTTGTTGTTGCTCGTACCGTCACTGTCCTTGCCGTTCTCAGCCAAGACCTCGTTAAAGAGACCCTTGCCGGGAGCGAGCTCGTTGTTACCGTCGACGGAGCAGGCCAGGTCGGCTTCCGAGTATCCGGCGGCCGCGGGGTTGCGGGTCACCGAGAAGCGGATCCAGTATTCCTTGGTGGCCCCGGCGCCGAGCTCGACGCCGTCGGTCAGCGTGTAGACGCCGCCGGTAGCGGTCGCGTCGGCCGCGGTGTCCAGGCCAGCCTGGGTCTCGGCGATCTTCGCGGACTGGATCTCCAGGCCCTTCGCGAAGTCGGGCTTGTCGGTGAGCTTGCCGGTGTTGGCGGCCAGCGAGCCGTCGTTGGTGGCGACGATCTTGTAGTCCACGTTGAAGGTGGTGGCGCCGCCGGCGCCGCCGTTAGCCTCGATGGACTTCTGGACGCGCAGCTTGGGAGCCTGGTATTCGTTGACGAACGTACAGGTGATGGGGGCTGCCTCGTTGGAAGCGGCGCCTCCGACGTTCTTGAAGTTGACGCCGCGCTCGGTCTTGGTCACGGCGACGTCTTCACCGATGCCGTTGACGCACTTGATGTCCTTGAGGTTCCACTTGTCCTCGCCGCCGGTCGAGATATCCTTCTCCGTGATGGTGAAGTCGGAGTTGCCGACCTCGAAGGGGATGAAGGTCGAGTCGTACTTGGCGTTCGCCGCACCGAAGCCGGTGGGGGTGAGCGTCGCGGCAGGGTCGGCTGCGGAGATGTACGAGGTCTTGGCCGGGGCGGAGGAAGCCGTGGGCTTCGTGACGGACACGGTGCCGGTGGTTGCCGGGGTGCGGCTCGTGTTGTCCGCCCAGGTGGAACCCGTGGTCACCGCGAAGTTGGCGGCCGGGATCGTCGGGTTGGCACCCGCCGGGTCCTCGACGGACTTCACGATGCGCACGGAGCGTTCCTCGGTGATGACGCCGTAGAGGCAGGCGTAGTTGACCGAGAGCTCCTGCGTCACGAAGTAGTCGGTACGCTTGGCGTCCGCCGGAGGCGTCGCCGGGCAGTTGGCGGTCGGGATAGACCTGAAGTTATCCGGGGTCAGGAAGTTGGTCGCGTTCGTCGCGGGGACAAAGCCCCACAGCTGCAAGCGATAGGTGCGGCCGTTCTTCGTAAAGGTACGATCCGAGACGGTCTTCTCCAGCTTGACGGTGTCGGAGACGTAGGGGTTCTCGTTGACGTTACCCTTCGCGTCCGGCCAATAGCGAGGCGTGACCTGTTCCTTCACGAGCTGGTTGTGAGGCTGCTCTGCACCGCCGTTGTAGTACTGGCTGTACAGGTCGTAGTCGCCGTTGCCCTCACCCACGTGCTTGACGCAGTACATGCGTCCGGAGCGAGACTCGGGCTTGTTAACGTAACCCTGCGAGCGATCCGCCGCGTTCACCGGGTCCGGCTCATAGGCAGGACCGATGAAGGCGCCGGAGGGCGTGTATCCGGGGCGACCGTAGGTACCATCGAGGACCAGGTCACGGACCCGCTTTCCACCAACCAGCTGATTCACATCCCAGCCAGTAGTACCGAAACTGGTAGAACAGGTACCCGTACCAGCCTCGCCCGGTGTCTTCACGTAGGCACCGCCCTTGCGGTAAATGATCGTCGAGGCCAGGGTGTTGAAAGTCTCGTGGTTGACGAAGGGGAAAGCTTCTCTCTGCTGACCCGCGGGGAGTCCAGCAAATTCCAGGTTGATGTTGGCCTGAAGGTAAGGCTGCCCCAATTTGTGCGGCGCATCAGCCTGCCCGATGGGCAGGTTATTATGGCGGATCGCGCCAAGCAGGAAGGTCTGGCCGGGCTCGACCTCACCGGGTGTATTCGGCTTGAAGCCAATGGCCGACTGGCCATCCACCCAGATCGTCGTATCTCCACCGTTCTTCCACAGGTTGTAGTGCTCCTGCATCCAGTCCTTGGAGGCCTGCGTATCACCGGGGCCAGTGTTGTCCTTTTGGTCATCCCACTTCCACGGCACACCTCGAGCAATGTACGCCCACGCATCGTTATTCTTTGCAGTTGTACCACTCAGCCACGCATCTACGGGCTGATTACCCGTGCGCAGGCGATTCCGCGACATTCCGGTAACAACACCGTACCTGATGCTGTCATTCAGGTGCGCACCACCCTCGGTTTCGCTCGTGTAGCCACCGTTAATCCATGCGGAAACCTCGCCAATATCAATCTTGGTGGCGGCGGGCTCCTGGGCGGCCTGGGCGGCCTCGGGGGCGGCGACCTGGGAGACGACCAGCGTGCTGGCCGCAGTAGCCACGACGGCCAGGGCGGCCAGGGCGCGAGTTGCGTACCCCGTTCGCGTATGCCGCGCGTGTCCTGCACGTGCTCGACTCGTTGCCATTGATCGTTCTCCTCGGTCCCTTGCTTCTGTGTTGTCCCGGTGGGATGTCCGGTTCAGTTTTTCCACAACCTTGATGACACCCAGCCTACGACGCGGTTACTGAAAAATGCAACCCGATTTTCACGACTTTCTTCGTGGCTTACGTTACAGACTAACAGTCAAGACAGCTTTCCGCAAGATTCTGCGGTTCTACCAACTGGTATCAATTCAGATTGTTACGACGAACGTCGCCACTTTGTTATTTTTAACGGCTGGCAACAAATAACATTGCGGAACTATACAGAGCTTGACACCCTATAAAAAATCGGCACCACAAGGCCTTTCATCCCCCCCACTCGCCCCCCGGACGCCACCCGCCCTCGCCCACACCCGCCCAGGCCTCGCCCGGCCCCCTTCATCGCCCCACCCCAAAAGTCGCACGTAATTCGGCTACCCGAAAATTCAACACCGCCCACAAACGTTGCAATCCCAACGGTCTGGTTTCAAAGTTTGAAAGGTTTACATGGAATTATGTGCAACATTTCCGGGCAACCACCCCGATACTCGGACGCTGCCCGCCCGACACCCAGGCCTCGTCACACGCGAGCGCCCGCCCGACGCCCCAGCCTCGCCCACACCCCGCCCAGGCCTCGTCACGCGCGAGGGACGACAGACCTGCACAATGGTGCGCATGGATCTTCGCCCTGTCGCCCTCGGCGCGCCCGTCACCGCCTACGACCCGTCGCGCCCCACGCCCGCCGCCATCGTCTCCGGCGAGGTTGCCGCGCACGACGCGCCGCACCCCCTGTCGGTCTTCGACATGTTCCGCATCGGGATCGGGCCCTCGTCGTCGCACACGGTGGGGCCGATGCGCGCGGGCCTGGCGTTCACGACGGAGCTGACAGCGCTCACCCCGCCGTCGCACATCACGATTGACCTGTTCGGGTCGCTCGGCGCGACGGGCCGCGGACACTCGACGGACCGCGCGGTGCTCCTGGGCCTGGCGGGCTACGACCCGGAGACCGCGGACATCGACACGGTCGAGGCGATCCTGCCGACCCTGGCCAGCACCGGCACGCTGACGCTGCCGTCGGGCACGCGCGTCCCCCTCAGCGTCACCGACGACATCCGTTTCATCCCGCGCACGGTCCTGCCCTACCACGTGAACGCGCTGACGATCACCGCGAGCGGCGGCGACGGCGAGACGATCCTGCAGCGCACCTACTACTCGGTGGGCGGCGGCTTCGTCATGCTCCAAACCAACGAGGACCCCCAGCATCCCGAGGTCTCCTCCCTCGCATCCAGCCAGGCCGGCGTCGGCATCGACATTCCGGCACCCTACCCCTTCGCGTCGGGCGCGCAGCTGCTCGCCCAATGCGAGGCATCCGGCATGTCCATCGCCCAAGTCGTGCGCGCCAACGAGGAGGCGGTGCGCCCCCGCGAGGCCGTCAACGCCTACCTCGACCGCATCGCCGACACGATGTTCGACTGCGTGGACGCGGGCACCTCGGCGGCAGGCATCCTCCCGGGCGGCCTCGACGTGCCGCGCCGCGCCCGCGCGCTGGCGGGCAAGCTCGCGCGTCGCCTGACGAGTGCGCCCGTTTCTATGGACGAGGCCGGGGCTTCCCAGGGCGGTCACGTGTCCTCTTCGGGGACGTCCGAGGCCCGGGCGTGGGCCGCCACAACAGCCGATCCCATGCGGGCCATGGATTGGGTGAACCTGTTTGCCCTGGCCGTCAACGAGGAGAACGCGGCGGGCCACCGCGTCGTGACCGCACCGACGAACGGCGCGGCGGGCGTGATCCCGGCGGTCCTGGGCTACCTGGTGACGCACTGCCCGGAGACCGGTTCGACGCCGGGCGTGGCGGCGGGGCCCTCGACGGACGATGGCGCGGTCGCGCCGCTGTGCCACATTCGCATGACACGTGACGCGGCGTCTTGTTGCAACCCCGCGGAGGGCGCGGATTCCGAGGACGCAGCCCAGGCCTCGTCCCACGCGTGTGCCGCTCAGCGTCGCGCCATCGTGCACGAGTTCCTGCTGGCCGCCACGGCGATCGGCGCACTCATTAAGACGAACGCGTCCATCGCGGGCGCGGAGGTGGGCTGCCAGGGCGAGGTCGGGTCGGCCTCGGCGATGGCGGCCGCGGGCTTGGCGCAGGCGCTGGGTGGCACTCCGCAGCAGGTGGAGAACGCGGCGGAGATCGCGATGGAGCACTCGCTCGGGCTGACGTGCGACCCGGTGGCCGGCCTCGTGCAGGTGCCGTGCATCGAGCGCAACGCGATCGCGGCCGTTAAGGCGATCAATGCGGCGCGCATGGCGCTATGGGGCGACGGTCGGCACACGGTGAGTCTGGACGTCGTCATCGAGACGATGCGCCAGACCGGCAACGACATGCTCTCGAAGTACAAGGAGACCTCGGAGGGCGGCCTGGCCGTCAACGTCGTCGAGTGCTAACCGCGCCGCCCCGAGCCACCCCAAGCCACCACGCCGCCCCGAGCCACCGAGCCGCCCCAAGCCACCGAGCCTCCCCAAAAGTTGCACGTAATTCGATTGCCTGAACTTTCAACAAAGCCTAGAAACGT